>CAYSVE010000270.1:0-7661 GCA_964434365.1 uncultured Anaerolineaceae bacterium
GGAATTTTTGCAGTTCGAACGATTGTGCCCATCCTATAAACAGACCAAACGCCGCGAAACTGGCAAAGCCAAGGGCCGGGCCAATTGTTTCATTACGCGTTGCCAACCAGGGGACAGCACACCAATAGAGGCTCGCGGCCAACCAGTTGATCAGAAACCACCGCAAACCTGACCCTACACGGATAGCGTCCTGTGGAGAAGTGACAGGGTGTGTGGCGGCTTTTTTCGATTGCGGCTTGGTGTCCGGGCTTGTCGCCGCGTTTTTCACCTTTTCACCCTTGAAGGCGCGCTTGTACGCTCCGTTCAGTGACCATGCCGTGTCCAAGGTAAACAGCGTGGCGATGATAAATGCGTAAAGGCCAATCTCACCGACCCAAAAAACCCCGCTAGCACGCATGTAGAAGAAAATGGCTGGACTACCGAATCTGATCAGCACGGCGAGTAGTACAAATGTTCCTGCAAGGCGCCGCGCCCAGGGAATGGGTCGTTCCGCAATATCCGAAAGAACATGCCGCTGCCCCATGCCAAGCGCAAAACCATAACCCCAGATTGAAACCAAGACTAATAGCTCGGTACCCCGCCGCAACCCAATGATTTGTACAAGGTAGATTCCCCCTACCACAAACAGTGATCCAAACGCGCCACATACAGCACTATACATAATCCAAGTGCGCCATTTGCGCCCCAGGTAGTTTGCAAGGGGAATAGCCTGCACACCACCCAGGACAAGCGGAAAAAGCGCCAGTGTAACGCGCAAAGCATAAGGATTACCGAATTCAAGCAGGGCTAAACTACCAACACCAATGATCACACCTAGCACCATGTGCAAGAGTATCCAGAGGTACCACCCCGGTTGGCCTAACTGAAGCATCATTTCTCCTGGTTAAGTTTGCAGACGCGCCCACTGTAACACGGTCTGCGGCGATGGGCATTTTCTGCTAGGCTATGGCGTAGATGATGCCCACGACAGGGATTGCCCACCATGCCGCAATTTACATCGGCGCTAAGCCTCACCGAGGCCACCGCCCAAATTCGCAGCCTCGAAGATGACAAGAAGTTCGTCGTCACCGAACCGCAACCGGACGGCTCGGTCACGTTCGAGGTGACACAGGACATCTCCGGCGGCGGCTCGGTGGAAGTCGCGGGGACGCTGCGGGCTGTCGCGGGCGGGGTGGCCGTAAGCACGGTGCTGAAGAAGGGCGACGCCGGGTTCAGCCGTTGGCTACGCCTATTGACACCGCGGAATCTGCCCAGCATTGTTGTCTTCACTGGCTTGGGTATTACGCTCATCGTACAGGGTATCGCGTTCGACATCGGTGTGTTGGGGCCTATTGGGCTGTTTATCGGGTTTGTGCTGCTCATCGAAGTCGCGGACGCCGTTTTCTTTGGGGGCATGGGGCGGCGCTCTGAGGCCGAAGTGCTGATGGAAGCCGTTCAACAGGTATTGCAGGGTTCAGGTTAGGGAGGATAACAACCTTATGCCGCAATTTACATCGGCGCTAAGCCTTACCGAGGCCACCGCCCAAATTCGCAGCCTCGAAGATGACAAGAAGTTCGTCGTCACCGAACCGCAACCGGACGGCTCGGTCACGTTCGAGGTGACACAGGACATCCCCGGCGGCGGCTCGGTGGAAGTCGCAGGGACGCTGCGGGCCGTCGCGGGCGGGGTGGCTGTCACCGTGGAGAAGAAAGCGCGCGGTACGGGGGGCTTCACGCTCAGCAGTGTTTTTTCTATGCGCAACTTGTCCACGCTGCTGATGATCGTGTTCTTCGCGATTGTCATCAGGTCCACGGCGGGCGACGGACTGAGTGGGGTGGCGCGCCTATCCGGGCCGATTACCTTCTTCGTCGGCATTGTGGTGTTGAACGTATTTATCCGTATGATGGCGCAGCGGCGCGGGAATTTCGGCCTTGGCACGGGCAACGCGCTCATCGACGAGGTGCAGGAGGTCCTGAAGTAGTTCGGTGGTACACTTGGTAAAATGCGTTGCAGGATGGAAACCGTACGATGACCGACATCGACATTACCTTACGCTTACCGGAAGACCTCGTTGAAAAAGCGCGCGCTCGTGGTGTGCTAAGCAGCGACCGCATCGCCAGCTTGTTGCTAGCCGAAATCGAGCGCATCGAAACGTGGCAGGGGCTCACCGATTCGTTTGCTGTGGCACGCAATGCCTTCCAGGAAGACCACTCGCACATGGGCGAAGATGACGTCATCGATATGATCGATTGTATTATTCACGAAGATGATGAGGTGACCGAGTAGATTGAATGCGGGTCGTTGTCGATACGAACACGGTGGTTTCTGCCCTGTTGTGGGGCGGCACCCCAGAAAAGGTGATTGCCCGCCTTGTTCAACGGCAAGGATGTGTTGTTAAGCTCCAAGGAACTACTTGCAGAACTGGAAAACACACTCCCAAAACCGAAGCTGCAAAAATACATCACAAAGACTAACAAGACACCCGCGCAACTTGCCGATGAGTTTGGCAAGGTTGCTGAACTCGTCGAGCCTGCTTCGGTTTCGCCGGGAGCGGTGCGTGATCCCGATGATGCTATCGTGCTTGCTGCTGCTGTAGGAGGGCGGGCAACGCACTTCGTTTCTGGAGATAAAGACCTACTGGTTTTGCGAACGTTTTCTGGAATGTCGATCGTGCGGGCCGCCGACATGTTGCACGAGTTAAGTACACCACACGATTCGTCCTAGTTTCTACGCCCGGTTTTGGCTTTGCCCGCCGCGATGTGCGCCGGGTCGGCACGTTCGACGAGATCGATCATGGTGCGGCCCAGCACCAGCGCCAAACTAAACGTCCCACTGAGCATCACCACCGCGATGAAAAACCACGTCACCGGCACCAATCGCCAGATGACCAGCATCAACTCGAAGATGATGCCCAGGTAGGCGTAGCCCAGCACACTCGCGACGATCCAGCGGCGGCCATTGGGGTACAGTTCGTCGCGCAGTACGCCCCACTGCGCCACCCCGATGAGCAGACCATAGAATGCCCCGCCGATGATGTCGCCGAAGCCGTACCACCACGCACCAATGAGGACGGCTGCGCCCCCTACCCCGCCGATACCGCTGTAGAGCACCCAGTCGCGGCGGTCGTGGCGTAGCGTGCTCGGGATTTCGATGGCTTGTGCCCCACCGATGCATAACCCGCCCAGCATCAACGAGAGGATGACCATCGGGGTGTTGGTCGGCTGCACCCAGAAGTACAGCACCGCCAGCAACCACACCATGCCGCCCAGGCCACCGAGGAGCGTCCAGCGCAGCAACCAGCCAGTGGGCACGCGCGGATCGTCGTTTTTGCTGGCGCTCATAACAGTCGATATAGTCGGTCGTTGAAGTACTGCACCGCCACCGGCGCACCGCGACGCGGCACGGGCACATCGTCATCGACGAGGACGGTGCGCTGCCGGGTGAGTTCTTTGCCCGTTTTCGGCGACTTGAACGCGAACGTCAGCGTCACGGCGATCATCTCGGCGTCGCGGGCTTCGTGCGAGGCCTGCTGCACGATACCGCGCACGAGTTGGCCGTTGCGGTCTAGCCGGCCCACCCAGCGCCGATACAACAGCCATACGACCGGCAGCATAGTGAACGCTGCCATCGCCAAAAAGCGTGGGTCGCGTAGGCCAGCCCCCAACGAGAGCACCAGCGCCATCCCACCGATACCCGCCAGCATCATCAGGGCGAGGACCGGGCCCAGGCACCCCGCCCCGCTGCGGTGTGGGTAGGGGGCGTCTCCGTTGAGGTAATCCCAATTGAGCGAGTTACTCACAAATGTACTGTTCGGGAAATCCGGCATGGCGCTCCTCATGGCGTGACTGCGCCCCTATTGTATGCGCGGGGACCACTGCGCACTAGGGCAGCAGGCGTTTTACCTCGTGCGCGGTGAGGGCGCCATACCCTAATAAGCCGCCGATGATCATCAGTGGGCCAAATATCCCCGGTTGGCCGACCCCACCCACGATGACAACCCACGCCAGTGCGGCTGCCAGAGTGCTCGCAAGTGCCCAGCGCCACGTGGCCCGCGCGCGCAAGCCGAAGCCCGCGCTCATCGCCTGTGCGATACCCACCAGCAGCGGTGGAATCAGCGGCGGGCCGGGGTTCGGCAACAGCAACCCCAGCCCGTACTCGAAGGGCGCGGCAAGCGCGGCCCCCACCAAACTGAACCACACCCACAGCGGCGAAAGCCCAAAGTGCCGTAGCAGGGCGAATTGGGCAACGCTCAGCGCGCCGATGAAAACGTAGTGGATACCAAGCACCGTCGCGAAGGGCAGCAAGGGGTGGCTGAGGCCAAGTGTGACAGTGAGGGTCGTTACGCTGAGTATCGCCAACCCGACCCCTGCCAGCATCCCCAGGGTGCAGGCCCACGCCCACCGGAGCAAATAAGGCATCATTTCTCCTCGATATCGCGAAAGCTTTGTAGATTTTGGTAGATTTGAACCCTATTGACACGCAATAGCCTTTTGTGATAGCCTATAGGCGTGCTGGGCCGAAGTGGATCGGTTCTCGACTCATAATCGAACAACCCCGACCACGTCAACTCGCCCGCACACCCACTAGAGTGACACATCTCGATTGTGTGCGCTGCCGTTGCCCGCGTTTATCGCTGGCGCTTTGTTGCTGCTTGCCCATTTTGGATGGAGGGACATACGACGATGGCAAAAAAGAACGCCTACCTGAACTTCCTGAACCCGAACCGCGTCAAACCGCAGTCGGAGCCGCTGCCGGGCCAGGTGCCCAACAGCGCTGGGGGCCACAGCTATGAGGCCAACCTCTGGGACCGGCTGATGCGCTTTCTGGTGTTGGGTAGCGACGAGAACACCTATTACGCCACCGCGCAAACCCTGACGGCGGAAAACGCGCTCGTTGTGGCGGCGTGCCTGGACGAAGACGGCCCACGCACGGTGAAGACTATCGTGCAGGTGAGCAAGGACGGGCGCGCACCGAAGAACACGCCCGCGATTTTCGCGCTGGCGCTGGCTTCGGCCCACGCCGATGACGACACCCGCCGCGAGGCGATGGACGGCATCCTTAAGGTGTGCCGCACTGGTACGCACCTGTTCGAGTTTGCGGCTTTCGTCAACGAGATGCGTGGCTGGGGCCGAGGACTGCGGCGCGGGATCGGCGCATGGTACACCGACAAGCGTCCGCGTGACCTGGCGTACCAACTGGTGAAGTATCGCCAACGCAATGGCTGGACGCACACCGACTTGCTACGGCTGGCGCACCCTCAGCCGGAAGGCGACACGCGCGATGCGCTGTTCAAGTGGGTGACGAGCGACGAAGACGCGCCCTGGGCCGTGATGCCCGAGGCCCCCGCCGATGAGGCGCTGGAGTACGTGTGGGCCTTCGAGCAGGCGCAGCGCGCCACCGATGTGCGCACCGTGGTTCGGCTGATTGCCGACTATCGCCTGACGCGCGAAGCCGTGCCCACACAGTTCCTCAACGCGGTTGAGGTGTGGGAGGCGCTACTGGCCGATATGCCCATGACTGCTATGCTGCGTAACCTGGGCACGATGTCCAAGAACGGGCTACTGACAGTGGGCAGCGACGCGGTCGATACCGTTGTCGAGCGCCTGGCCGACCGCGAACGCATCCGTAAGGCGCGTGTGCATCCCATCGCCGCATTGAACGCGCTGCGCGTGTACGCGAAGGGCCACGGTGTGCGCGGCAAGGGCACCTGGCACGCCGTGCCGAAGATTGTCGAGGCGCTGGATACGACGTTCGAACTGGCCTTCGATACGATCACACCGGCTCGTAAGCGCACCATGCTCTCGCTGGATATCTCCGGCTCGATGACGTGGGGCAATATCGCCGGGGTACCCGGCCTTACGCCCCGCGAGGGGTCCGCAGCGATGGCGCTGGTCACCGCGCGGACGGAGCCGGACTACATGGTGAACGTCTTCAGCGACGGCATCGCCCCGGTGGACATCACCGGCAGGATGCGCCTGCAAGATGTCATCGCGAAGACGGGCGCACTGCGTATGGGCGGCACCGACTGCGCGCTGCCGATGCTGTATGCGCGCGAGCACAAGCTGGAAATCGACACGTTCGTCATCTATACCGATAGCGAAACGTGGTTCGGGCAGGTGCACCCGGTGCAGGCGTTGCAGCAGTACCGCCAGGCGAGCAACATCGCGGCGCGGCTGGTGGTGGTGGGGATGGTCGCGAACCGCTTTACCATCGCCGACCCGAACGACGCCGGTATGCTGGATGTCGTTGGCTTCGATACCGCCGCACCGAACCTGATCGCGGATTTCAGCCGGGGTGACCTGTAGCAAACCGATAATGTGCGTCTGCGCGCACATCGCGTAGGGGCGGGGGCGCGTGGACACTGCCCTGCGCCATGCCTCGCCCGAAACGAACACGACATATAAACGGGAGGTCCCCGAAATGAAAGATGTGATTCTCATCGTTGGGCTAGATAAGCCGGAGTATACGCAAATCCGCGAAAGGATCGATGCGCCCGTGCTGGCGCACGAAACGCTACCCGGCATCGTCCTGCGAGACGGTACGCTCTACGCGGAGAATCACACGCGGCCCAAGCTGCTGCCGGTGCGCAAAGTCGTGTACCACGGAATTTTCGAGCACGATCTCGACTTCATCACCGGGTTGGCGCTATGGGGCGGGCCGAGCCTGCCCACCGCCCGCGCGATGATGGATTGCAGGTTGAAGTTCCCGTGTTTGGTGCGCGCGCTGGAAGTGACACGTTTTGGCGCGCCGCGCGGGTATGCCTCGCCGCATATGCGCTACGATACTGAAATCGAGCGGGTGGCGAAGTGGGGCAACTGGCACTGCGGCGAGAACAAAGAACGCTTCTCGTCTGCGTGGAGCGGGGCCGAGCCAAGTATCGTCGAGCCGTATTTTAGGGGGCAGGCAGTGCGGGTGCTCTCCATCGGCGAGCATAGCTGGCAGGTCTCGCTCGCGGGTGACGACTGGCTGAAGTCCATTCATCACGATGACGCCGACTTCATGGAGCCAGACGCTGACCTGCTCGTGGACACCCTCGCGCTGAAGGACGCCTTCGGGCTGGAGATCATCGCGAACGACTATATCGTCGGCGATGATGGGCAGAAGTACCTGCTGTGGAAGTGAACCACATCCCGAATGTGATGCGCTTCGGGGCTGTGTGGCAGGTCTACCGCGATTATGTGGTGGATTGGATAGGTACAACCGAATAGCAACGATCGGCGGCGGGCCGTAGTCGATGGGTTATCACCTTGATCCAGGTCCAGGTCGGGGGTTCGAATCCTCCCACTCGCCCAACTCACATGGCGGGTGTAGCTCAGTCTGGTAGAGCGGGAAACATTTCCCACGGCGAGCCTTCGCCCGCCGCCGAAACATACACCATGTACAACATCTGCGGGCCGCTGATGTAAGGGTTATCGCACTGGTTCGAGGCGCGCAAGCGCCGGGGTTCGACTCCCCATAGTCCCTTCGTCGCCCTTCGCCCGTAGTGAACAGGTACCAAAACCGTCGAGCCGCCGATTGTGGGTTAACGCACAGACTGTAAATCTGTTGGCGCAAGCCACATACCCACTGTCATCATTCGTTCGGCGGGCCAACATAATTACATATATCGATGCGGGCCGACAGTCGGCTGGGTTATCGTTGAGGGCGATGTTCCGCAAGGAGTGCAGGTTCGAATCCTGCC
>CAYSVE010000271.1:0-7648 GCA_964434365.1 uncultured Anaerolineaceae bacterium
GGGCGGGGTGGGGGGCGGTTATCAACGGGTTTGCTATGTTCGGGTTAAACGCGTTCCCGTCGATAAACAGGTAATAATTCCACGACCAGCCCTGGACGCCACCGATATCGAGCAGGAACCACGTCGCGTCGTCGTTGCGCCCGATCACCTGATACGTTTCACCCCGGCGAATGCGCCCGACAACCGGTGCACCGAGGAACGGGGCTTCGCGCACGAGCAGCACATTCGCGCGGATGACGGTTGCTGTGAGTGCGCCGGGCGGAATCTCGGGCAAGGGGGTGGGGCCGGGTGTGGATGTTGCTTCGCTAACAACCTGGCTGAAGTCGGCGATTCGCCAGCGGATGCTGATGGCCGACTCGCCCGTGCGGTGCACATACTCGACGGTGACAGGCAGATTGCCACTACCGAATTGTGAGATGATCACGTCATTCCCCGAAAACGTGTCGATCACCAAAACCCCGTCGACGAACATCCGCACATCGCCATTGATGTCGAGTTCGGCGAGGAATTCATAGTCGCTTTCGGCGAAATTCTCGGTGGTTGTCCACCGTACCGAGAAGTTGTCGTCTGGAATGCGGTCATCGGGGCTGCCTAACCCGAAGTTAAAGTTAATTTGCTGGTCGATGCGTGTAAACACAGGTGACCCGCTAAAACCCGTGTTGTCGAAGTACTGGCCGGTCCAATTACTGCCGAACTGGTCCTGCGCGTTACCCGGTGTTGCATACCACCACAGCATGGAAACAGCCAGTACTGCGGCGAGGAATAAGCGACGCGTCATTGGGTGGCCCCCCATCAGTCTTGGTTATTGCGCTTGATTATAGCGGCCTCGTCGGTTTCTTGCAGATGTCGCAAATACTATTACAATCGACGCGAAGGGTATTTCGACGAGGTGCGGGGCAGCGCAAGATGATCGAGATTGCGTGGTACGACGAAGACGAATCGATGATGTTGTACACCTTCCACGGTCGATGGTCATGGGATGAGTTCTACAGGGTCCAGGTTACCGGGCGTGCCATGGCCGACAGCATAGACCATTCGTACAGCGTTATCAGCGACTATCGCGATGCGCTCTACACGCTGCCGCCGAACTTTATCCCCAACTACCAACACATCGCCGAGGTTGCGCCGAGGAACTTCACCGGCTTGGTGGTGTACGTGCAGGCGGGCGGGGCCTTCCGTGCAATCGCGCACCTGCTGGAGCGCGTCACCCTCGGGCGCATCAAGTTGCACTTCGCCGACACCGTGCAGGAAGCCGCGTTAGTCATCCGCACACAACATGAACCCCAACGCTAAGCTCACCCTGTTGCTGGGGGGGGCACGTAGCGGCAAAAGTAGCTATGCCGAGCGGTGGGCCGCCCAACATGGCGACCGCGTCTTATTCGTTGCCACCGCCCAGGACTTCGGTGATGAGGAGATGGCCGACCGCATTGCCGCGCACCGTGCCAGCCGCCCATCCCACTGGCACACCCTCGAAGTGCCGTTGAACGCAGGGCCAGCCATCAACGCCGAACTTGCCAACCATCCCTACGATACCGTCGTCGTCGATTGTATGACACTGCTCGCCTCGAACGCCCTGCTAACACTCCCCGAAGATGCAACCGATGCCACGCCTGTCGTCGTCGAGGAGGCCAAAGCGCTGATTGCAGCCCAACGGGCTTCGACTGCGCGCTGGCTCATCGTCACCAACGAGGTGGGGATGGGCATTGTGCCGCCCTCGCGGTTGGGTCGGCTCTACCGCGATGCGCTCGGGCGCGCGAATCAAGTGCTTGCCGAGGCCGCTGACGAGGTGTTGTTGTTCGTGGCCGGGTTGCCGTGGCAGCTTAAGCCGGTTCCTCGATGAACACCAGCATCAACGCAAACGCAGTGAGGCCTACCCCCAGCGCAACCACCGTTGTGAGACGAAAGCCGCCCGCGAGGTAAATGCCCCCTGCTGCGAAGGCCCCCACAAACCGCCCGGTTGCCTGGGCGGCGATGTTCGTGCTCATCATCGTGGCACGCGCTTGCGGTAGCACCTCGGTGAACAACGGTATCGAGGCAACGACGGCAGTTTCGTAGCCCAGGAAGGCCACAAACAGCCCGACCAGAACGCCCCAGAGTGCGAAGTCGAGGTAGGGCAGGGCAAAATAGCCGAAGCTGCTCACCAGCGTGCCCAGCAACGCCAGCCGATATTTGCCGATGCGGTCGCTAAAGCCGATGATGATGCCCTCGCCGCAAACCTCGGCAACCGCAATAACGGTCGTCACCACGCCCAACGCCCTGAGTTCCAGGTTGAAGGTGGCTTCCATCCACTGGCCGTATACCACGAACATTACCTCGTTGGCGGTGTAAAACATGAACGAGAAGCCGAGTGCGCCCAACGCCACCCGGCTGCACAAAATTTCGCGGAAACCGACCCCGAACGGTTGGCGCACCTTGCTCACAAAGCGGTCGGCATCCGGCGGCAAAAAGAGGAACAATACCAGCGCTGCCAGGCCGTTGCTTACTCCAATCGTAACGTACACCAGTTGTAGCCCGCTGAGGCCGAGGAGATACCCTGTTAGCGGCCCAGCGACCAGCAGTGACCCAGCCCACGATAGCTCTGTGATGCCGATGGCACGCCCGCGCCGCGCATAGGCAACCCGGTCGGCGAGGTAAGCCAGCAGCGCCGGGTCGAACGTCCACTTGGCGATGCCGAATACCAGCATCACTGCGTAGAATACGCCGAAGGCAGCCGGCGCGAGCGCCCCCGGCACGCACCCCAGCGCGATCAACACCTGCCCGGCGATCATTGCGCGCTTGCGCCCGTAGCGTTCGGCAAAGGGGCCGAACAACGGACTCGTCAGGCCGGTGATGCTCTGCGCGGCCACCACGCGCTGCACATCGGTGATTGGGACGGCCAACTCGCGGCTGATCTGCGGAATGAACAAATAGTGAAACCGCCGTGTGATGTTCACCAGCAAGCGTGCCATCGTGAGCAGGGCCACGGTACGGATAATTTTCCAGTGCAAGGGGTGCTCCTTCTGAGGGGCTTAAGGGCCGATTTGGCTCTCTAGCTTAGTGCTTGGTGGCGATGTGTTGTAGGTCCACACTAGTGCATCGCTCATCCATGTGCGGTAGCCTATACACCATGTGTAGGAGTTAAGAAAAATAGCATGACGCAAACAACAACTTTCGATTTCGATGAGGCAGTGGACCGGCGCGGCACGGGTAGCGCCAAGTGGGATATGGTCGACCTGGATGTGATCCCCATGCCCGTTGCCGATATGGACTTTCGCGCGCCACCAGCGGTCATCAATGCATTGCACGAAACCGTCGAACACGGTGTGTTCGGCTACAATATGCCACCCGAAGATTTAAACGCGGTCATTCGGCAACGGTTGTACGACCGCTACGGCTGGGGCGTTCAACCGGAGGATGTGCTGTACGTGCCGAGTGGGGTGAGTGCGCTAAACATCGTGGCCCGTTCGTTTCTGAAATCTGGCGATGGTATCCTCACGCAAACACCGGTTTACTTTCCGTTTTACGCCACCGCCACATGGAACGACGCCGTCACCCACGATGCCCCACTGAAATACGTCGACGAGGGCGACGCGTTCACGCACGAAATCGACTGGGACGCATTCGAGGGGGCAATCAACAACAAAACGCGGATGTTCCTGTTCTGTAACCCACACAACCCGGTGGGGCGCGTGTTCCGCCGAGAGGAATTGCAACAGATGGCGGCCATTGCCGAAGAACACAAGCTGCTCATCTGCTCCGACGAAATTCACAGCGATTTGCTAATGCCCGGCCACGAGCACATCCCGATGGCGATGATCTCACCGGAGGCCGCTGCTCGCACCGTGACGATGTTCGCGCCCAGCAAAACGTTTAACGTGCCGGGGTTGAGCTTCGCGGTGCTCATCGTACAAAACCCAGAGTTGCGTGAGCACTTGATTAAGGCCAACGATGGACTGTTCTTCTTCAAGCCACCGCATGGGCCTGTCGTCTCCAAGGTGAATATGCTGGGGCGAGTCGCGGCACTTGCGGCCTACCAGCACGGCGACCCCTGGCTGCGCGAATTGCTCGCTTACCTGGAGGGCAACCGCGACACGGTGGTGCAGTTCCTCGCAGAGCACATGCCGGGTATCAAGCCAGCCAAGCTCGAAGGCACCTACCTGATGTGGCTCGATTGCCGGGCGTTGGATTTGCCAGAGGAAGCTGCGGAGTGGTTCCACGCGCACGCGCGGGTGTTCTTCAGCGATGGGCTGATTTTCGGCGAGGCGGGGCGAGGCTTCGTGCGCATGAATATCGCAACTAATCGCAGTACATTGGTCACCGCGTTGGAACGGATGCGCGACGCGCTCTCGGCACGGTTATGACATTCCTACCCATTTGTGAGGCGGCCACCCCCTAATCCAAGGGGGGCTTACCGTTGGGTAAACGCAACTTCACCTGAGTTCTGCCGTATAATAGACTGGGAGAACGATGAATGCGCGCCGGTTCGCCGGCGCTTGAGTTTAGGGATCATCTTCAAATGCGCTTTAAGCAACGCAATCTCATTTGGTTGGGTGTGATGGGAGCATTAACCGGCATCGCCGTGTTTAGCCCCAATGTACCCCCTGCGATGGATATGATACTGATGGGTAGCTTTGGGGCTGCGGCGATTGTGTCGTTGGTCGATGTAAACCCGCGGGATTTGCTGCGTCGGTTGGACGAACGCACACCAATCCCACTAACGAGTAACCGACGTATGTCGCCCGATGCCCGCGAAGCTGCCGACCGGGCCGCGTCCCGCGGGGGTGCCCTGGACCCCGACCTTGAGTTGTTGGATATTGGTCTCATCGCGCTGCAAAGTTCACGTGCGGGTATGTCCATGCAACGCTCGCGCAGCGTCTCCCTCGATGATGACGGTTTGCGCCCGTACATCACCTTGAAGGTGGACCCCGTGGAAGCTGACCGGCACGCGCGTGTTCGGTTCGAGGTCATCGACGGTGCCGGGAACACGGTTTACATCCACGAGATGAAAACCTACTTGCGCGACGGCGAACTGAACATCCTGCCGGATCATCAAATGGCGCTAGACCCGGAAGACGACAGTATCGTCACCGGGGATTGCGACCTGCGCGTGTACATCGATGGTGAACTGTCGGGTGTGTTAGGCTTCACACTGGCACCTTCGGTGCAGAACCGCTTCCGCCGCCCTGCCACCGGGCGCGAGGCCCGTACCCGCAACCTTGCCGATTCGCCCCCGCCCGATGAGGACGACGCCCCCATGTCACTGGAAGACCTGCTGCGTCAGCAGCGGTCGTCGGAGTAACGCGCAATGGGTGGTCGCTACGGCCAGATAATGCTGGGCCTCTTCCTCGTATTTATCGGGTTAGGGGCGCTCAGCAGTGGGAATACGTTCGGGGTATTGATGGGCCTGTTCGGCTTTTACCTCATCGCACGCCAGTTCGAAGAGGGGCGCGGCCAGAACAACCGGAATGGTTCGTCGCGGCGCAGTGGGGAAGAAATTCGCGCCCTTAGCTACGACGATGTGCCGCTGACCTCCAACCGCACCAGCCACGCCAATGCCGACCAGGTGTACGCGCACGCCCTCCAGGCCGTGAAGCGCGTCGGCCTCGCGCCCGACCAACTGCCCATCCTGCCCGTGGACATCGGCGTGATGGCGTACCGCGACGGCAAGCCGCGCATTTTCCGCACCAGTGCCGTGCCCGACGACGTGGATTATATTCAGCCGTTTGTGCAGTTACGCCTGCCGACACGCGCGCGTGGCAAAATTCGGCTGGAGTTGATCGATGCAGACGGGGAGCTGGTGTTCATGCGCGAGGAAGAGCACGACCTCAAGCGTGGGCGCAACCTCATCACCTCGTCTGGGCGTTTGCCGGTCCACGATGCGCTGGCGCTCGAAGAAGGGTGGACGCTCCGTGTGTATGCCGACGGCAATCAACTTGCAGAGCACAGCCTGAAGTGGCGCGAATCGAACAGTGAGTGGGTGCGCGACGCCCTTGCCGACGATGGTGAGATCAGCCAGGAGTTGCGCGTGGCGATGAACGATGCCGCCGAGGACGAGATGAGCCTGGACGACCTGCTATCGTTTCAGGAAGACGCGAAAGTTATCAGCAGCGGGCGCTAACCCCGCACCCACCAATCGATTGGGGGCGGTACGAACAACCCGCCCCACAGAAATTACGCATCCTGTCGATACTCCACGAAATTCTTCTCGGCCTGCCGCCGTCGATAGCTCACTGGCTGTTGTGGCGGGTGGGCCGCGTAGTGCGCCACGAGGCCTTCGAGGTACTGTGGGGTGGGGGTGTACGTCAGGCCGAGTTCGTCCTTGCTACGCCGATTATCCATCTCGCTCATCCACACATCGCTGAACGGCGAACAATCGGGCAAGAAGCCGTTTGCCTCAAGTAGGTCGCGCTCTACACGCACGATTTTCGGCGATATGCCGACCATTCCCCCGAGCATCGTCAAAAACGCTTCCAGCGAATAGGTTTCGTCCTGGCTGAGGTTGTAGGCCTGGCCCTTACCACTACCGTCCTTCAATACCTTGACGACCGCGCTGACGACGTCATTCGCGTAAACGTGCCGCAGCGGGTGGTCGGGTTTGGTGGGCACCAGGACAGGGCCGCCGTCGCGAAGGCGTAGAATATACCCATACAGCCGGTTAAACGGGTCGCGGGTGCCATTGACCATCGGCAAGCGCAGCGAGGTGAACGGGAAGGCGCGTTCGTAGTGGGCACGCGTAAACACCTCTTCCGCGCGGCGCTTCTGGCGGCCATAGGTCCACTCTTCGTAGTCGTAGGTGTTGCGCTCTGGCTCATCGATGAGCGGGCCATCGTACTGCGCCTCGGTGACCGGCCCGCTGAGGCCCTCGCGGATGAGGTACACCTGTCCACTGCTGATGAAAATATAGTGGTCGGTGCGGCCTGCGAGCAAATCGACGATGACCTGTGCCTCGGTGCCTTCGTAGAGGACGAAGTCCACCACGGCATCGAAGCTGCGCCCCTTAAGCGCAATCTCCAACTGCGAAGCGACGGTGCGGTCGGCCCGCAGGCGCACAACATCGTCTGGCAGGTCGTCGCGAGTGATGCCGCGGTTGAGCACAGTCACCTTATGCCCGGCGTCGCGCAGGCTAAGGGCGAGCAAATGCCCCATGTTCCGCGTGCCACCGATGATCAAAATGTTCATGGGTCAAATTTCTTTGTCATCAACTATATTTTTATTTTAGAGCACTTTTGCATTTTGCGTTGCTTTATTCTATCGGGATGCGCTCGCAGTCCCCACGGACGGCCACATCCGCAGCGGCGACCCACATCCTGTCGACATCGCGGCTGCGGGCGACGGCGACGGTATCCAGCCGATACCACACGCTGCCATCGAGGCCGGTAGTGCGCCCCTGCACGATGAAATCCACAGTGGCGGGTAAAAATACGATCACCTCACGCTCGCGCGATGGCCCAACGTAAACCCGAACACTTGCGGCCTGTTCTGTACGCACGACGCAGTCGAAATCGAGCGCGGCGACGAGGCCCGGCGCAGGTGTCGGCTCGGCCTTCAGGAAGGCGACTTGCACCGACTGGAAGAAATCTGCGTATAGCTGTCCCAGCTCGTCGAACAGGTCGGGAGATTGCAACAACCCCAGGAACAACACCAGCCTTAACACGGCTAATCCTCCGCC
>CAYSVE010000272.1:0-7646 GCA_964434365.1 uncultured Anaerolineaceae bacterium
CGCCCAATGTCACCTTCACCTACAATGGCAACTTCCCACTCACGGTCGACCTTCAGCACCTGACGCAGTTTTTCCTCAAGATACGCGATTTGATAGCCGGTTCCCTGTTTGCCAAACCCACCGAAATGCGAGAGATCCTTGCGAATTTGTGCCGAACTGATGCCCAGGCGCTGGCCGAGTTCGTGCGAGGAGGTCACTTCGTGTCCTTCTTGCGATAGCCGGTTGAGCGCACGGAGATAAACCGGTAAGCGTCCGATAACGATATCGGGTATGTTTTGGTTTATGTTATTGTTGGAAGCCATAGTTTCTCCACCGGTTGTTGCGCAGGGTCATTTGTGAAAAATAACGCTCAATTTCATCATACCATTCTGTCAATTGATATACTACCCATGCCTTTCTTGACATATCCGCCGGGGCTAGTATGATGATTTTACCAATATATCCACTGTTGCAGTGTTTTTTTTCACAATATTAGCGAGTGCCCCCAAAAAACCTTCTTCCCCTTTGTTGCGTATACAGCGTAAGATGCTTTGGCATCCTAAACGGATGCTAATCGAATAACATGGTGTTGCTCGCGTTTGACGAGTATCATACACGAGCGATAGTTTTTGAACGCACGAGGCTCAAATGTCTGTTCGTTGGTCCAGTATCCTCCTCATTCTATTGACGCTCGGTGGGCCAACAGCATTCTTCGCACTCAATTCTTCGCCTGCAGGTTTTGGGGGTGGGCGTAGTGACGAAGATGTTGATCTGGAGTTCTATGCAGTAACCACCGGGAACGTTGCGTCTGTGGTAACGGCCGTGGGTGAGGTCGAAGCCGATGAGATCATCAACCTCAGCTTCATCGAGGCAGGTCGCCTTGAGGAGATTCTCGTCTCCGAAACAGACTACGTGCTCGAAGGCGATTTGCTTGCCCGGCTAGAGAACGACAGTGCACGCATTGGCTACGACCAGGCAGTGCTAGACCTTGAGACTGCGGAAATCCAACTGGATGACCTGCTCGCGCCAATTGATGAGCGCGACTTGCGTGTCGCACAGGCTAACCTAGACGCAGCCCGTGGGCAGTATTACTCGTTGGCAACCGCCATCAGTGGCGATGACATTCGCGCCGCCGAGCTTGCCGTAGAACAGGCACAAACAGCCTACGAGGCTGCAAACGAGCGCCGCATCCTGGCCGGTGGCTTCGATGATGAGCGCGATTACACTCAACTCGAAGCCGAAATTGGCGAGGCTTCCTTCAACTTGGAAATCGCTCGCTTACAGTTAGAGGACCTTCGTAGCCAAAACGGGCCGGCGATTGCCGCTGCGTACCAGAGGGTTTTGCAAGCCGAACGTGAGTTGGAGCGCGTGCAGGTAGGGCCATCGGAGATTGTGGTGGAGCAGGCCGAGGTACGTGTGCAGCAGGCCGAAGCCGCCCTCCAACGCACAGAAACAGCCCTTGCCAATACCGAAGTTCGCGCGCCATTCGATGGTTTTGTGAGCGATGTCTACCGAGAGGTGGGGTCGCTTGTAGGGCCAGGCACCCCCGTTATCGAGATGGTCGACGTTGATCCGTTGCGCCTGACGGTGTCGGTAGACGAAATCGACGTTGGGGTAATCGAACCCGGGATGGTGGCCAACGTGGAGGTCGATGCGCTGGAGAATGTCTTCCTATCCGCAAGGATCGATTCCATATCGCTCGTGGGCAACGACGCCGGCGATGGCATTATCACCTATGATGCGGAGATCGAACTCGACGAGAGCGACCCGCGCGTACGAGTTGGCATGACGGCAGAAGCGTCCATCGTAATCGAAGAAGCTCGTAACGTCATCGCGGTGCCGAACGCGTTTATCCTACGTAACCGCGAAACGGGCGAAAACACCGTAACGCGGCTCACCGAAAATGGCGAGGAAGAATCTGTCAACATTACGCTGGGGTTGGTCGGCCAAAACCAGAGCGAAATTGTCGACGGCATAAGCGCGGGAGATATTTTGATCACGAACGTCAGCGCCAACCGTCCGTCACTCTTCGGAGGCTAATACATGCGGTTTATCTTTCGCAGTCTACGGTTTATCGTCCTGGTGGTGCTGGGTTCGATTGTTGGTATCCTCCTTGCCAGCCTGGGGTTTGGGTACATCTCAATCTCCGATGTATCCGGTGTGGTTGGCGGCGGTGGCCCAGAAGAAGTTACCCTGGACGATGCAATTATCGAAGAACTGGTCATCGAACCGCGTGACCTCAGCGTCACTGTGAGCGCAACAGGCTCTATCGAGCCGAATCGCGAGGTCAACTTGCAGTTCGAGCTTACGGGTATCGTCCAGTCGATTGAGGTCGAAGAGGGGCAGGCCGTTCGAGAGGGTACCCAGCTTGCCAACCTCGAAGCCACCGAACTAGAGGCTGCGCTGCGCGAGGCTGAGATTGCGCTAGAGTTGCAGCGCCTGGCATTGGTAGACCTCACCGAAGACCCGCGCGAGGTCGATTTGGCGGCTGCACAGGCCGCCGTCAATGCTGCACAGGCGCAACTTGTCGCGGCCTACGACACAGGCCCATCGGACGAATCGATCGAGATTGCACGGCTGCAAACTGAAATCGCGTTAAACCAGTTGTGGCAAACGCAATTAGATCGCGACGCGTATTTTGAACTGAATCCCGAATTTCGCGGTGGGCGCACCAGCGAAATCCCGGTCGAGCAAGGTGTTACACAAGCCGATTTTGGGGTCGAAGTGGCTTCGGCCCAGCTCGATGCTATAGCCGGGCGAGGGGCCGATCAGGGATCGATTGCGTCAGCAAATTCTGGATTGGTACAGGCCCAGGTTGCGCTGGAGCGCTTGTTGGATGGTGCGGATGAAGCCGACCTCTTGCTCGCGCGCATCAGCCTCGAACGGGCCGACCTTGCATTGGAACAGGCCCGTATCGCGCTCGATGCGACGATACTCGAAGCCCCCTTCGACGGGGTGATTTCGCAGAACAACCTGCGCGAGGGCGAGTTGCCGCCCACCAACCTGCCCGCCATGCAAATTCTCGACACGTCTGGCTTTTTCGTGGACCTCGCCATCGATGAGAACGACATCGTAGAAATTGCGGTCGATCAACCGGTGACGTTACGGCTCGATGCCCTGCCGGAGGCCGAGATCGCCGGGCGCATCACGCGGTTAGCACTTACGTCGGAGCAGGTCGGCGAAACGGTGGTGTTCCGTGCACGCGTCGCGCTAGACCCCACCCTGGAACCCATCCGTGTTGGTATGACGACAACAGCCACGATCACCACCCGTCAACTCGACGATGTGATAGCGGTTCCGAATCCATTCATCCGTGTCGAGCGCGAAACGCAGCAGGCGTTCGTGACTATCCTCGACGAAGACGGCGAGCTTGTCGAAGTACCTGTGGAACTCGGCGTGCGCAACACCGATATTAGTGAAATAGTCAGCGGTCTCGAACCCGGCCAACGTGTGGTGCGGGTACAACGAGATACGCTCGGCCTTGCGGGCGTCATCGGCGGGCCGGGCTAGTAAGGAGGCAAATCGTGTTCAATCTATTTAATCGAAACGGAACACATGCTGACGGCAACGGTGCCAAACCACCCCAGAAGAAAACGATCCTCGATGTGCGCTCGGTGACGAAAAGATACCTGATGTGCGACTTCGAGGTTCATGCGCTGAGGGGCATCGAACTTGAGGTAAAACAGGGCGAGTTCATCAGTATCATGGGGCCGTCCGGCTCGGGCAAATCCACGCTGATGAATATTCTAGGTGCGCTCGATACACCGACGACAGGCGAATATTTCCTCGATGGGGAGGATGTGTCGACCCTGAACGATGCTGAGTTGGCCCGCATCCGCAACAAGAAAATCGGCTTCGTATTCCAGAGCTATAACTTGCTGAAGCGAACAACCGCTCTGCGGCAGGTCGAACTTCCGTTGATCTATGCGGGCGCGAATGATCGTACCAAGCGCGCGAAAGAAGCCCTGCGCATGGTTGGCCTCGAACGGCGCATGGATCACCTACCGACCGAGCTTTCGGGCGGTCAGCAGCAGCGTGTGGCGATTGCGCGCGCGCTGGTCAACAACCCGGCAATGATCCTCGCAGACGAGGCAACCGGTAACCTCGACAGCAAGAGCGGATCTGAGGTGTTGCAGATATTCCAGCAACTCAACGAAGAGCAGGGCATCACGATCGTATTTGTGACGCACGACCCGTGGACTGCGCGCCACACACGTCGGCTGGTGATGTTGCGCGACGGTGTGGTCGTCGCAGACCAACCCGTGCCGAAGCCGTTAGTGGCCGGTGAAGATGAACGGCCCTCCGAGGCGGAAGAATTGGAAGCCATCTTCCAGGAGACGTACTACGGTGGCGACGAGGCGGAGTACAACTAGCGCATGTTCGAAAGTTTTCGAATCGCCGTCGAAGGGCTGATCGTCAATCGGTTGCGCGCTCTGTTGACGATGCTCGGTATTATCATCGGTGTGGGGTCAGTTATCGGCTTGATTAGCCTGGGGCGAGGTGTCGAAGATTTTCTGGCCTCAGAGTTCGAGGGCTTCGGGTCGAATTTGTTGGTCGTCTACTCCGAGGAACCGACCAGCCCCACCCGTGACCGCATTGAACCCATTACGACCTTAGAAGTTTTGGACCTCCTCGACCCGGCCATCGCGCCGAGTATAGGCGACGCCGCACCCATCACGGGGGTGTTTGCGAACGTCATCTATCGTGGTGAAAGTCGCCAGCAAATCGTGTATGGGGTGGGGCCAACGTACATCGAAATCCGCGACTATGTGCCAGAAGCTGGGGGGTTCGTCACGCAGCGACACGTCGATGATAAAGCGCGTGTGGCGGTCCTCGGGTTCAGCGTCTCCGAAGACCTATTCGGCGAGAACGTCGACCCCGTCGGTGAGACCATTCGCATGAACGAAATCTTGTTCACCGTCATCGGTAAGATGGAAGAGACGAGCGCAATCGCTGGCGAGAACAACTACATTTACGTGCCCATCAGCACGGCTCAGCAACGCCTACAGAATGCCCGTACACGCGATGGTGGGTACCGAGTCGATGCTGTGTACTTCCAGGCTGTGGATGAAAATGCGATGGACTCCGCATCACGCGAGATTGAGTTGTACCTCACCGAGGCACACAACGTGCAGTTTGAGGGCGAGCAAGACTTCACGATTGTAAATCAGTCTGACATCCTCGACTCTTTGGGGGCCATCACGCGTGTGCTGACGGTTTTCCTCTCACTCATCGCGGGTGTTTCGCTGGTTGTGGGCGGTATTGGTGTGATGAACATTATGCTGGTGTCCGTCACAGAACGCACGAAAGAAATCGGTTTGCGCAAGGCTGTTGGCGCAAGAGGCCGTGACATCCTCGGCCAGTTTTTGATCGAAAGCATCATTCTGTCCTTGTTGGGGGGGGCGTTTGGTATTCTCCTGGGCGTAACCCTGTCAGCCGCAGGTGATTTCTTTGTGGAGCAATTGAATCTCAGCGTCCAACTCGACTCAGTGCTGCTGGCGGTACTCGTCAGCAGTTTTGTGGGTATCGTGTTTGGGGTTTACCCGGCGTATCGTGCAGCACGCATGCGCCCCATCGACGCGTTACGGTTCGACTAATGGGAGTGCTGGCCCATGATTGAAAACATTCGCATGGCGTTTGGTAACCTTTGGAGCAACAAGTTGCGCGCCGCGCTAACCATGCTTGGCATTACGATTGGCGTCTCGGCAGTTGTCGTGCTGGTCTCGGTTGGGCAAGCGGTGGAGGATTTCATCCTCGGGCAATTCAACAGTATCGGCACGGACCTTGTGGCTGTTTTTGGCGAGCAGGACGATCGTGGCGATTTCCAGCCACTTACACAGCGTGATGTCGAGGCCCTTTCGGACCCGCTTCGTGTACCCGATGCTGACACAGTCGTGCCGTTTCTACAGGTCGATTCTCGTGAGGTGGTGTATGAGAACATCACGACTTCACCATCGTTGTTCGGTGTGACGCCCGAATATCAAGTCGTTGAGCAGCGTGACGTGGTGGCAGGGCGCTACATCGATGATGCCGATCAGGCATCGTCGGCACGGTCGGCGCTCCTCGGTAGTTCCACTGTGGAAAGGCTGTTTCCCCCGGATGTACTACCCATCGGGCAAACGGTGCGCATTGGCGATATTCCATTCCGGGTTATTGGTGTCCTCAGCGAGCAGGGTAGCGGCGGCTTTGTCGACCTCGATAACTCGATTTTTGTGCCACTCAGCACCGCGCAGACGCGCCTGAGTGGCAATCGTGCGGTATCGGGCGATAACGAAATCACCCAGATCGTCGTGAAGGCACGCTCGGAAGACGAAGAAGTTGTCGATGCGTTGATCGACCAGATCGCTGAGACGCTGCGTGATACCCGTGACATTGACTTCGCTGGTGAAGATGACTTCCTCATTTCGACGCGTGATGATCTCATCGGCAGCCTCAGCACAGTTACCGGTCTTTTGACAATCTTCTTGGGCGTGATTGCCAGCATTTCGCTGTTCGTCGGTGGCATCGGCATTATGAACATTATGCTGGTGACAGTCACCGAGCGCACGAAAGAGGTTGGTCTCCGCAAGGCGCTTGGGGCACAAAACGGTGCGATTCGCACGCAATTTGTTACCGAGGCCATTGTGCTCTCGGTGTTGGGGGGGGCGGTTGGCGTGCTCATCGCGTGGTTTGGTAGTTTGCTGGTGAGTCTGTCCCCAGTCGATCTTACGGTTTCTGTGCGTTTATCCAGCGTCATTTTGGCCGTTGGCATCTCCACCGCCATCGGCATCATCTTTGGTCTTTACCCCGCAGATCGCGCCGCTCGCCTCAACCCCATCGACGCCCTCCGCTATGAATAGCCGCCGTTGTGTGCTGGTGAATGTAAGGTACAATTGGTTTTAGTTGGTGGCAATCAATCCTGTGTCCAGCTTCATACTGCTACTGGTGTGGTCATACTCTCATCGTACTGCCGCCGGAGTATTCGTGACGTCCCGAAGTTGTAAAGTGACTTATCCATGAAAACAGACCCGGATTTGGTAATCGTCCACGAGAGTATGCTCAATGGTCTCGGGCAGCTTTCGGACTACTTTGGGTTTAGCAAGGTGATGGGGCAGTTGTACGGGGCTGTGCTGTTAAGCCCTGGCCCAATGTGCCTAGATGACTTCACCGAGCGCCTGAATATTTCGAAGGCGAGTGTGAGTATGAACCTTCGCACACTGGAGCACCTGGGCATGGTGCGCCGCGTTTACACGAGTGATCGTGGCGATCGCCGGAAGTTCTACGAGGCGGAGACCGACTTCTGGCAAATTATCACCAATATTATCAGCGGTCGCGAAATGCGCGATGTCGACCGTGCGATTGCGGTGATGGAGGATAACATCGAACGGTTGCGTAAGGCCGCACCGGGGATGTCCGAGGGCAATCAGGAAGTTGCTGAGTTATATTTACAGCGAATTGAGCAAATCGAGGCGTTATTCCGGTTCGCACAGTTAGTAATTACGACCATATTGGCACAGGTGGAGGAAGCTGGGGATGTTGGGGACATCTCGGAGATCAAGATTGAGTGATTTCCCCTTGTAGCCAAGTGATTGCCTTGCATAAAATATTAGCATATGCGAGAGTGGCGGAATTGGCAGACGCGCATGACTTAGGATCATGTCTCTTTGGAGGTTAGGGTGCGAGTCCCT
>CAYSVE010000273.1:0-7618 GCA_964434365.1 uncultured Anaerolineaceae bacterium
CGGCAGTGGAGAAGCGGCCCAGCCAATCGCCCTCGGCGAGCCAGCCCGTCACGTCGCGGCTGCCGCCCGTCACCGTTACCTGACGCCAGTTCTGCCCCTGCGCGCACACGGGGTCACTGAGGATGACCACCTGCAAACCGCTCGGCAGTGTGGCAACGACCCGCGAACGCGTATCCGGGTTGGTGCGGAGGTTCTTCAGCACGCCGCCTTCAAAACGTAGAATGCCGGTGTCGCCGGGCGCAAGGCGGGTCGCGGGGCCACAGGGCACGGCAGTGCCTTCGAATTGCGGGTCGATGGTGTATTCACCGGGGAATCCCTCGACAATCCAGCCGGTGTACGTCACGCCGACGATATTGACGGTGACGTTCCACCAGTTGTAGCCATCGACACAGGCGATTTCCACATCGTTGACGATGGCGGTATCGCCAGACGAAACGACGGTCACGACACGACCGTTAAGCGACGGCTCTTCGCGCACGCGTGCGCCTTCGAACATCTGCACGGCCTGCCCCGGCATCACGTCTAACGGGGAGAAGCAATCTTCGTCCTCGCGGGTGGGCGCGAACAGGTAGGTGCGTCCGTTTTCGCCCTGGGCCACCCACCCGGTAAAAGTGGGCAATTCAAAGCGGCGCTCGACGTTCCACCACACCAGGCCATCGGCACAAACCGGGCCGCCCAGCACGCGCGCCGCGTAGCGCTCGCTGGCGTAAATAACCTGTAGCGCGCTAAGCGACGGCTCGCCCCGCACGAACACACCATCACGAATCGTGACAATATCGCCCACACGGATGTCGAAGGGGGCGTCGCAGTCATCGCTCAGGGCCTCATCTTGTGCTAGCACCCCCCAGGCTGCCAGCAGGCACACCAGCCCGATGATTAACTTTTTCGTCATAATACAACGGCCCTTCCAAAAATGTTTGAATGCTCGAACTACATGTGTTTGTTCCCTCTGCTGTATACTGTAGCTCATGACTGAGGATGAGCACAATCAGGTAAACTGGACGCAGATTATCGAGCGGATGCACGAAAACCCAGGTGCAGCCGCTGAGGCCATGCGCGCCCGCTTCGCTGCGCGGGGTGCCGAGTACGCCGCGCCCGAGCGCTCGACAGAGGTACAGGCCGCGACGGAGGCCGTGCTGATGTTCCAATTGGGTGACGAATTATATGCCGTACCCGTCGCCGTGGTACAAAGTGTGCGGACGCTGCCGCGCGTCACACGGGTGCCAGGCGCACCGACCTTCTACACGGGTGTGGTGAACGTGCGCGGGGAAATCATCACGGTGCTGGACTTACGGATTTTCCTGGGGACCGATGGCAAGGATGACGACCCGGCGGAATTAATTATCGCAGAGGCCGCAGAACTCAAGCTGGGCATAGTGGCGAGTCGCGTCCTCGGCGTGGTGGACATTCCCATTGATGCGATCGACATTGTGGATTCCACACGATTTGTGCGCGGTGTATACGGCAAAACCCTACTCCTCGATACCACAACCCTTTTTTCCGATGATCGCTTGATCGTACGCGGAGGTGACGATGACCGCATTAGCTGACCACCCTAGCACCTATCGACGCGTTTCGGCGCTGAGGAATGGGATCGTACTCTCGACGGCTGCCGCTGCCGCAGTACCGGTTTTATTGCACACAGTCGCGATGGGCAACAGCCCGGCCACCATCGCTATCTGGACAGGGCTATCGCTGCTGGGCGGGGTGCTGTTCGGCGGGCTGGTGTACACCCTCAACTTTTTGGCGCTAGAGCGCACCCTAAACCAGTACGTCTCGACGATCGAACAGGTCGCCGCAGGCGACCTACGTCAGCGCCTCGATGTGAGCAGTGTTGAACTCGTCAACGGTGAGGGTCGGCTGCTGGTAAGGCTGGGCGACACGATCAACCGGATGCTCGACCGCATCCAGTCATTGACGAACGAAATTCGTCACGCGGTCACGCAAATCGAGAACAACACCACGGCCATCCTCGAAGCGACACAGCAGCAAATCCTCAGCGCCAACGAACAGGACGCGGTGGTCACCGAAACAACAGCCACCGTGAATGAGGTGCGCGCCACTGTCACCGAAACGGCAGAGCGCGCGGCATCGGTCGCGGAGACGGCGCAGGTGTCGGTGGATATTTCGCGCGGCGGCGAGGAATCGGTGAAGCGGACGATCAGCGGCATGGACGTGATTCGGCAGCGCGTCGAAGACATCGCCGATAATATTCTCGTGCTCAGCGAGCAAACGCAGCAAATCGGCGAAATTATCGCCACGGTGAACAACCTCGCGGACCAATCGCGCATGCTGGCGTTGAACGCGTCTGTCGAGGCGGCCCGTGCCGGCGAAGAGGGCAAGGGCTTCGCGGTAGTGGCGATGGAAGTGCGCAACCTCGCAGACCAGAACCGCGACGCAACGGTGCAGGTCCGCGAGATACTGGGCGAAATCCAGCGCGCGACGAACTCGGCGGTGATGGTCACCGAGGAGGGCACCAAAGGCGTGGACGAAGGCCAGAACCTCGTCAACAGCGCGGGCGAGAGCATCCGCGATTTGGCGGCGGCCATCGAGCGGGCCAGCGTGAGCGCGATGCAAATCGCGGCCAGCACGCGCCAGCAAACCGTCGGTGTGGACCAACTCACCGAGGCGATGCGCATCATCAAAAATGCGACGGCGGACGCGGTGACCTCGACGATGCAGGTGGAGGGCAGCGCCAATTCGCTGCGGACGGCTGCCGAACGCCTCAAGGATTCGCTGGCGGACTTCGAGATATAAGTGATGCAACGACTGCACCACGTCATTACGTTGCGAACCGGCAGGCGGTGTCCACTTGCCGTGAGTAAGCCCCCTCGCCTGTTTACGGGGTTTGGGGGTGGGGCCGACATTCACGCCCCGCGCGTAACGCCCGCGCCCACGCAGGCGAACCGTAGGGACGCGCGAATGCGCGTCTGCTGTTGGCACAGCAGGCGTGGCGCAGCCACGCCCCTACGGCGCGCCACGACCGCCATTGCGCTGGTCATAACGTTCGGGTTTTCGACTGCCGCTGCGCAGACCGTCCCGACATGCGACCCCGATGCCCCCCTAGCGAACGACCCGCCGACCGTCTCACCCGACGAACGCTACACAATCTACACAGACTGCTTCGACGCCGACGCGACTACGTACACGGTCTACGCCTACGATGCCGAAACCGACGCAACGCTAACGCTCGGCGAAACTGCACCCGATACCGAAACCGTTTGGTTTCCACGTTGGCTCGATAACACCCGCCTGATGCTCCGCAGCGAGACCGGAGGCGGCACGTACAATTTTCGCAGCGTGTACGTCGCCGACCTCGATGCGGCCAGCCTAACCGAAGTCGCGCGCGGGTATATCGTCCGCCCCACGTATTTCGAGGAGCCTGAGCGCCTGGAATGGGCCACCGAGGACGGCGAAACACGTACGGTTTACGACCACGACTTCGAAACCGACGAGACGACGATACTGCTCGAAGAACCGTGTGAGCGCATCGATGCGTTTAAGTGTGCAGCAGCCGAACCCCGCACCAATGCCGGTTTCACCGAAGACGGCGTGCCAACGCTGTTGGCGCTCGCCGTGGGCGATGCCGCAATGCCGAAGACGATCGAAATCCGCGTGTTGCCGTCCGGCGAGCGACTATACGTCCAGGAGGCACTGGACCGTGGCGGCGTCCGTTGGGAAGACGCAACAACGATCACTGTGTTCAATATCACGTTCGACTTGATGACCAACACCTATACGAATGAAACCGTCGACCTGACGGAGTAGGCAACTTTTTATGGATGACGGCGAGTTACTGGCGATTTTCTGGGGCGAAGTCGAGGAGTACCTGACCAGCCTCAACGCAGGTGTGCTCTCGCTAGAGATGTCGCGCGGGCAGGACGACAACGGCCAGTTTGTTGCGACGCTGCGCGAACTCAACCGGGTGGCCCATAGCATGAAGGGCGCAGCGCGCGCCGTCGGTGTCGAGCGCGTGGAAAAACTATCGTATTACATGGAAGAAGTCTTCGATGCCGCCCTCCACCGTGGCCTCGCGCTCACGCCGGAGGTTTGCGATTTGCTCTACGATGCGCTCGACCTCGTGCAGGCCGTGAGCGATGGCGAAGCCAATACCGAACGCGAACCCGCGCTCTTCGCCCTCGTAGAAGAACGTCTCGCGCGGACGCTTAGCACGCAGGAGATGACCGAGGCGGTCATCGAAGCACACGAGCTTGAGAACTACGAAACCGAAACCCGTACCCAAACGGGCATCAACCAGGTGCCCCAAAGCGGGAACAACCCCCGAGCCAGCGACGAACACCCGGCGATCGAAGTGCCTGCTGTGCCCGCTACCGACGAAAGTCGCGAAAGCGTGGAGGATAGCGACCCCACCGAGCCGAAGCCCCGCGCGCTCGCCCCGCGCGAAGCGCAAACCGTCGAACTCCCGACCACCTCCACAACCACAATGACGTCCCGCATCGCCGAGGATGCCGTCCGCGTGCCCGTTAGCAAGCTCGATAAGCTGATGGCCGAAACCGGTGAAATGCTGGTGCTGCGGATGCAAAGCGAGGCCCGTAGCCGCGAACTCGATGAGATGCGCGCCATGCTCACCCGCTGGAACCGCGAGTGGCGCAACGTGCGCAAGGCGTATATCCAGCTAAACCGCAAGCTACAAAACGAAGACGTGCTGCCGGAGATGTTCACGGTCTTCAAGTTTTTGGAGACCAACCAGCGCCACCTCGCGACCTTCAACCGCGACCTGAACGCCCTCACGGGCCGCGTCGTGGCCGACACGATGCGCCTGAGCACCCTCGCCGATACCCTTCAGGAGGATGTCGGCAGTTTGCGCCTCGTGCCCTTCGATTCGATCCTGGGCACGCTGCAACGCACCGTCCGCGATAGCGCCCGCGAAACCGGCAAAACCGTCAACCTCGATGTCATCGGTGGCAGCGTAGAAATCGACAAAACCGTGCTGGAAAGCCTCAAAGACCCGCTGATGCACCTGCTGCGTAACGCCGTCGACCACGGCATCGAAACCGAGCAAGAACGCAGTGGCCGCCAGAAGCCCGCCGCCGGGTGGATCTACATCAATGTAGAGAGCCGCGGCAGCGAAATTTTGGTACTGCTGGCCGACGATGGGCGCGGTATCGATGCCCTTGCCGTGCGGGCCGCTGCGGTGCGCAATGGCATCATCACCGAAGCCGAGGCCGAGGCCCTCAGCGATGACGAGGCGAAAGCCCTCATCTTCCGGCCCGATGTCACCACCCGCCACGCAGTGACGCCCATCAGTGGGCGTGGCGTGGGGTTGGATGTCGTCCGCGAGCGTATCGAAAGCCTGCGCGGGCGCGTGAGCCTCGCCAGCGAGGTGGGGCGCGGCACCCGCTTCGCGCTGAGTGTGCCCGTCTCGCTCACACGGATTCGCTGCATCACCTTCGACGTGGGCGGCGAACAGTACGCGATTCCGTCGCTGTACGTGCAACGGATGGAAACCGTCCCGCAGAGCAGCGCCATGAGTGTGGAAGGCAAAACCCTCATTACCTTCAACGACCGGACGATGTCGCTCGTTTCGCTCGCCAGTGTGCTCGATTCACAGACCGACGCACCCGGCAACCACCTGCGGGTGATGGTGCTGCACGCCAGCGACCGCAATATCGCCTTTGCCGTGGATGAACTGCTGGGCGAACAGGAACTCGTGCTGAAGGCGCTCGGCCCCGAACTCACCCGCGCGCGCTACGTGAGCGGTGCGGCCCTGCTCGAAGGCGGCGAGGTCATCATCGTGCTCGATGCCTCGGCGTTGGTGCGCCACGCGACATCGCCCATTTTCGCCGAGCGGTTTAAGCCCAGGGGTAGCGACCGCCTCCCACACCCCGAAGAGGCCCCTGCCGACCCTGCGGACCACGCGGTGAGCGGGCTACGGGTGCTCGTCGTCGATGACAGCATTACGACGCGCACGCTGGAAAAAAACATCCTCGAAACGGCGGGTTGCGATGTGCGCGTTGCCATCGATGGCGTGGAAGCGTGGGATATTCTAGAGGGGCAACCCTTCGATGTGGTCGTCAGCGACATCGAAATGCCCCGCATGAACGGCCTCGAACTCACCGAACGCATCAAACGCACGGCGTCTACGCAGCACCTCCCGGTGATATTGCTCACCTCGCTGGGCAAACCGGAGCAGCGCGAGGCCGGGTTGCGCGCCGGGGCCGATGCTTACCTGGTAAAAACCCGCTTCGACCAGGATGAGTTACTGCGAACCATCGAAGCAGTGCTATGATTGTGGGATAGGGACCAACGATACAGGCTCGACGCCGTTCGTAGGAATGCGGCACTTACCGCAGGAGAGTCGTCGACGTGACCGACAAGCCAGTACGGGTTTTGGTAGCGGAGGACAGTTCCACTGTTCGCGCCCAACTCATCGACATCATCAACCGCGACAAGGGGTTAACCGAGGTGGGCGAAGCCCGCGACGGAAACGAGGCGCTGGCCCTCGTCGAAGACCTGCTGCCCGATGTCGAGTCGATGGACATCAAAAAGCCCGTGCTCGATGGCCTCAGCGCAACGCGCATCATTATGGAGGAGCAGCCAACGCCCGTTGTCGTCGTGAGCGGCTACCTGCAAGACGAAATCGACCTGTCGTTTTTGGCGTTGGAGGCGGGCGCGCTGGCCGTCGTGCCGAAGCCCCCCGCCGCCCGCGACCCGGCCCACCACGAGCATCAGCTACGGCTCACACGCACGCTCATCGCGATGGCCCAGGTGCGGCTGGTGAAACGGCGCTTCGCGAGCAAGCCACGCCCACCCAAACGCACGGGCAGCCTGCGCCCACGCGCGGAGCTTATCGGCATTGGGGCCAGCGCAGGCGGCCCCAGCGCGCTCGCGACGATCCTCAACAACCTGCCGCCCACCTTCCCCGCGCCGATCTGCGTGGTGCAGCACATCCCCGAGGAGTTTGTGGTGGGCATGGTGCGGTGGCTACAGCTGTCGACAGCGTTGCCGGTTCGCCTGGCAACCGATGGGCAAGCGCTACAGCCGGGTGTGGTACACTTGGCACCGGGGAACGCGCACCTGATGGTTCGCCGGGAGGGAGAGACGCTCCACGCCCGGTTGGTTGCCGAACGGGGCATTGCCCGCCACCAACCTTCTGTGGATATTCTGTTCGAGTCGATGGCGATGGCCTGCGGCAACGCCTCGGTGGGCATCGTGCTCACTGGTATGGGCGACGATGGCGCGGCAGGCCTGTTGACGTTGCGCCACAGTGGCGCGCGTACTATCGCCCAGGACCGCGACAGCAGTGTGGTGTTCGGGATGCCGGGGGCGGCTATCGCCCGCGAGGCTGCCGAGCATATTGTGCCGCTGCGACAGATTGCAGCGATGTTACAAGTAATGGTGTAGAATCAATCGAGAAGGTATTTGGACCCGTTGAAGCACATGGAAGCTCTGCTTGTAGAAGACAGCCCGACGCAAGCGACCCAAATTCGCGAAATTTTGGAAAGCGTGGGGCGTAAGGTGCGCATTGCCACCGACGGCCCGGAGGCGCTCCGCGACGCGCTGAGTAACCCGCCTGCGCTCGTTATTTTGGACGTGAAGCTGCCCACGATGGACGGCTATCAGGTGTGCCGAAGGCTAAAGCGAACCCCCGCCCCCC
>CAYSVE010000274.1:0-6669 GCA_964434365.1 uncultured Anaerolineaceae bacterium
GTTAGCCTGCCCCATCGCGACCTCAAAGCGTTGCAGGGCATCCTGGAGACGCTGCTGGCGCAGGCTGTTGGTCAGGTCGCCGCGCGTGCGCTCTAGCACACTGCGGGCAATATCTGTCTGGCGGCGCAGCCCGTTGGTGATCGCATCCGGGAAGTCGATCGTCACAAGCTGGTCGTAGATGTCATCCATCCACATGAGCAGGCGCTCGGCTTCGTCGCTGTGGCCGTCTTCGCGCCGGAGAATATCGAGGATAAAGCGTCGAAGTTCGGTGGCGGCCTCCGCCAACCCCTTGAGGTACGTCGACCCCTCGACGGCGAGTTCGTCACGGGTGGGCAATGGCTGGTCGCGAATGATGGCGTATGTCGCGAAGGCTTCCACGACCTCTTTGAGGGCGTCTTGCGTGTAGCCGGTGTGGTACAGGTCCGGGTGGTCGGCGACGATCGCGCGCATGGCATCGGCCTGGGTGCGGATGAGCGCGAGTTTTTCGTCGGCGGTGGACCACTCGCGGCGGTGCACGGCGCGGATGGCTTGCGAGCAGTGCCGAATCAACTCACGCGAGTGGGCGATGGCTTTATCGCGTTGTGCGTTCTTCTCGTCGAAGCCGCTGCGAATTTCGTCGATGATGCCGCCGAGATCACTCATGGGTGTCGTCTCCATCATCGTTGGGTTTGTCGTCCTTGTCGCCGTCATCCCGCACACTGCTGAACAATTGATCGGCAAGCGAGGGTGGCTGTTCGATGGGGATTTCGCCGTGTTGCTCCTCGTAGCGGGCGATGTTCTTCTGTAACACGTTGAATAGCATCTTGGCGTGCGTCGGCGACATAATAACGCGCGATTGCACCCGTGCGCGCGGGTCTGTGGGGATGACCTGCGCAAAGTCGATGATGATTTCGTGGCGGGTTGTGCTTAGTATCACGAAGTTGGAGTAAACGGCATTGAGGTCGCGCGGCACATCGAGCTTCAGGCGTCGGCGACCTGGGGGTGTCGGTTTGTCGGTCATGGTGGGTTGTGTTCCCATTTGGCAATTTCAGTTGGAATAGTACCAGGGGCGTGTCCTAACGCGTAAAGTAGATGATGAATGTGCGAGAGATACAGCACCATTGCACAGTATCTCCATATTCTGTGGTTATAATGAGGCCAATTGCTCGTGCAGACATCGTATTGACTAATGAACGAACAAATCCTGGTAGTAGACGACGACAGAGAGATTGTCCGCTTGGTAAGGGCCTACCTGGAACAGGCTGGCTTCAGCGTGCTCATCGCCAACGATGGCGAAACTGCCCTGCATACGCTCCGTCGAGAGCGGCCTAACCTCGTTGTGCTCGATTTGATGCTGCCCGACCGCGACGGCTGGGACATCACGCGTATCGTCCGCAGCGATGCAACGCTTGAGGGCACGCCGATTATCATGCTTACGGCGCGCATCGAGGACACCGACAAAATCATCGGCCTCGAACTCGGTGCGGATGACTACATCACAAAGCCCTTTAACCCGCGTGAGGTTGTCGCACGGGTGCGCTCGGTGCTACGACGGGTATCGGCTGCGGCCAGCCCCGCGCAGTCGCAGATGCTCACCTGTGGCGAAATTCGGCTGGACCTGTACCGGCGCGAGGTGACCTTGCGCGGTGATCTCGTTGATCTCACGCCCACCGAGTTCGAGTTGCTGCGTACCCTGATGGAAAACCCGGGGTATGCCTTCACCCGTGCCGAACTCATCGAGCGCAGCCTGGGCTACGAATACGAAAGCCTCGAACGTTCGTTGGATAGCCACATCAAGAACTTGCGCAAGAAGATCGAAACCAACCCGAAAGAACCGATCTACGTGCAGACGGTTTACGGGGTAGGCTATCGCCTGGGCGGTGACATCGATTCATGATGCGCCGGTGGTGGCGTTCGGTCAACAGATTATGGGTTCGCCTTAGCCTCGCCTTTAGCGCGGTCGTGCTCATCGGCGTGGTGATGATCGTCATCAGTATTTCGCTGGTGGTTATCGCCGCACGCCCACAAACGAGCATTATCGAAGCCCTCAACGAACCCGGTAGCCCCAAGGATGGCCTCGTCGACTACTATCAGGATCGTCGATCCTGGGTGGGTGTGGAGCAGTACCTGATGGGGGTAGAGCAGGGCTATGGGTTCCTTATCCCTACCTTCATCTCATTAAGCCTGGTCGACCCTGCCGGGCGAGTTGTGTATGAGGGGCAGGAGCAGGCCGTCGTGGTGTTGGAAAACGATGTGCTGCCTGTGGAAGTCGCCGGAACGGTGCAAGGCTACCTGGAAGTGACGGTGTCGCGGCCACAGCGTGCGGTTGTTCTGGGCAACGTACAGGTGATCCTCCTCGTGATCCTTGTTGGGGCAGCTATCGGCATTTTGTTCGGTATTTTCATGGCGCGGACGATCGCCGCGCCACTGGGCAACCTCGTGGATGCCGCGCAGGACATCGGCGCGCACAACCTCGACCGGCGCGTGATTATCGAAGGCACGACGGAAGTTCATCGCCTGGCCGAAGCCTTCAACGACATGGCGGCGCGGTTGCAAAAAGGCGAGCATCTGCGTCGCAACCTCGTTGCCGATGTCGCACACGAATTGCGAACACCGCTCACCGTATTGCAGGGTAACCTGCGCGCAATCCTCGATGATGTTTACCCCCTCAACAAAGAAGAAATCGCCAACCTGTACGATCAAACGCGGGTGCTCAGTCGTTTGGTGAACGACCTTCACGAGCTAAGCCAGGCCGAAGCAAACCAACTGCCGCTGAATATGCGCCCGGTCAACATTGTTACGATGGTGCAGCGGTTGGTGGCCACGGTCGACCCCGTTGCCGATGAACAGGATGTTTCGATCGTCACCGACTTCCCCGAAGGGACACCCACCGTCATCGGCGACCAAACCCGGTTGGCGCAGGTGCTCAATAATTTGCTTTCCAACGCGCTGGCACACACGCCGCATGGCGGCACCATCACGATAAGCGTTGTCGAGCATGGCGAGCAAGTGTGCATCACCGTCTCCGATACCGGCAGCGGCATTCCACCGGAGGACCTACCCCACGTATTTGACCGCTTCTACCGCGCCGATCCCTCGCGGAGCCGTAACCGGGGCGGGGCAGGGTTGGGTCTCGCGATCGTAAGGGCGATTGTTGTCGCACACGGTGGCGAGGTCGACGTTCGAAGCGCAGTTGGCGAGGGAACCACGTTCACGGTAGAGTTGCCTGTACATGCACCCGTTGCCGAACCGACCCTATGAACATTCGCGTGGCGCTGGTCGATGACCACCCGCTCATCCTCAAAATTGTACGGCAGGAACTCTCCCGCGAGCTGGATATGAGAATCGAGTGGGAGGCGACCGATGCGACCACCATGCTGGAGCAGGTCAACCGCAAACCACCCGACGTCCTCGTGCTCGACCTGTCGTTGCAGGGTGGGCAATTCGAGCCGGTGACTGCCGTCCGCGATTTGCGCGCGCGCTTCCCGAACATGGCTGTGCTCATCCTCACGGCCTTCGATGACCCGGTGTGGATCGAAGAACTGGTGAGTGCCGGTGCGCAGGGTTACGTCGTCAAAAGCGATGACTTTAGCCTGCGTTTGGCCGAGGGCGTACGCGCGGTCGCACATGGGCGCACGTTCCTGAGTGCTACGGCAATGCACGGACTCGCGAACAGCCGCAAACAGTACACACTCACGACGCGCGAACGAACGATTTTGCGGCTTGTAGCCGAGGGGATGAGTAACCCGCAAATTGCCGAAACGCTCGGTGTAGCGAATGGCACCGTGCGCAACCACATTTCGAACATCTACAGTAAGCTGAATGTGGACAACCGCGAGGCGGCGGTGCGGGCAGCGCAGCGTCTGCGTGAATTACCAACACCCGGTGCGAATCTTCGGCATGAGCTGCGCACGCCGCTGCATACGTTGTTGGGCCTCGCCCGGCTGATGCAAAACAAACTCACGCGCGACGGGGCACTCGAAGGCGAGAGCGCAACCGAGATGCTGCACCAGATCATCACCGAGGCCGAACGCCTCGACGGCCTCATCGAGGACCTAACATGACGACGATTCTCTATGTCGAAGATCATCCCCCGGCACAAATGTTGATGCAGGCCATCATCGACGAACTGACGGACTATCGCCTGATGCTGGCCGAAAGCGGCGACACCGCGCGGACGTTGGCTCGTGGTGTGCGCCCGGCACTGTACATCCTCGATATGGATTTACCAGACACCGACGGCCTTACCCTGGCCAAAACCCTCGCGCACATCCACCCGGCCCCGGTCATCCTCGTGTCGGCGTATGCCGAGGCCCTGCAACCCGGCGAATACACTTATATGGCGAAACCCCTGGACCCCGACCATGTGGCAGAGACTATTCGACGGACCCTGGCCGGACGCGCATAGCCTGCTGCCCGCGCCCGTTCAGCGGCGCGCCGCGACGGAGGTCCGCGCGTACTGGCGGTCGCGCGGGTGGCAGTACGTGTTCGGTGCGGGGGTGCTGTGGGCGCTGGCGGTTTATCGTGGCGAGGCAAACCCGGCGCTGTATGCGCTGTTGGCAGCGATCATCGCCCTGGCCTACCTGCTGGGGATGTTGCCCTCGGTGTACCTGTTTTTTGTGGGCGCAGTCGGGTTGTTTATGGTGCAAGGGCTGGCGATTAACGGCCTCGGTGCGGTGACGGCGCTTTGGTTCTACGTGCCGTATACCGTCGCCGCGATGCTGCTCGCCGGGCAACGCCGCGTCATCATCCAGGGGATGTGTGTGCTGTTCTTCTGGGTTAGCCTGGTGTACGAGGTGGTGCCGTTCGCGCCGCAAGCGAGGCCGTCGTACCTCATTCTTGTCAGTTACAATATTCTGCTGGCGGCGTTTACCTTCCAAACGCTGCGCCACCTCAACCAACTCGCCGTGGACATCAACACGGAGCACGTCGCGGAAGAGGTTCGGCAGCAAAGTCAACAGTTCCTCGCGCGGGTAAGCCACGAACTGCGCACGCCGCTCAACTCGATGCTGGGGTTTGCCAAATTGTTGCGCCGCGCCGACCTCAACGACAGCCATGCGACCTACTTGCGGCATGTCATCGATGAGGGTGAGCAACTCAACCGGCTGGTGAGTGACTTGCTCGATAGTGCCCACCTTTCCACCGGGAAGTTGACACTTCACCTGACGGAATGCGATATCAACGCGATTTGCACGGTCGTTGCCGATGAACACCGCGCTTCGATTCGCGAGGGGGTTGCCCTAGTCACGAGCCTGGAACCGACCCTTTTACCCCTCCATGCCGACCCGGTTCGTCTGCGGCAACTCATTGGGAACCTGTTGGCGAACGCGGCCAAACACACCGAACACGGGGGCATCACCGTACGAACATACCGCCACGCCGCCACGGTCTGTATCGACGTGGCCGATACCGGGCCGGGCATCGACGAGGAGCAGCAAAAGCTGATCTTCGTGCCCTTCGTCCAGCTCGATTCGCGTCGGCGTGGTGTGGGCCTGGGGTTAGATATTGCCCTGCAACTGGCAAGGCTCCATGGGGGCGATATTCACCTGAGCAGTACCCCCGGCGAGGGAAGTACATTCACCGTAGAACTGCCACTGCGGCCAAAACAAGATATAATGAGCCAATAAAGTAAATGAAAGCCTAACGGACTACGCACGTGAAGTCCCACGAAATTACGCTGCTCGGCCACAAGATAAACTACGTCTCGGCAAGCGAAGGCCACGAGAAAAATGTGGTATTTGTCCACGGTTGGCTGGACTACCACCAGACGTGGCTACAAACCATGCAACACCTCAGCGACCGCTACAACTGCTACGCCCTCGACCTGCCGGCCTTCGGTGATAGCGACGACCCGAAAGACGATCGCTTCGCGACGGTGGAAGGCTATGCCGAGATCGTGGTGGCCTTTTGCAAAGCTTTGGACCTCGCCCCGTGCACCCTTGTTGGGCATTCGATGGGTGGGATGACGGCGCTCACAGTGGCGCTCGATCACCCCGGTATCGTGGGCAATTTAGTGCTTGTTGCCGCTGCCGTGACCGGTGAAATGGGGTCCCCGCTGGACCTCGTGCGGAAGGCTGGGCCGGGTGTGTACCGGTTGTTGCTCGGGTTGGTGAAGGTGGTGCCACCCCTTTTCCGCCGTAGCACCCGGCGCTTCTACTGGAACGCGCCAGAGACACACATCTGGGAGCAACTGCGCGAGCGTGCGCTCAAACATACGACGAAATATCAGGTGGCTGCGGCGGCCAGCATCGACCGAACTGACCTCACCTCGCGCCTCAAGGACATTAAACTGCCCACGCTCATTATCGCCGGGCGCTACGATCGCATCATCCACAACGGGCAGGCCGAAATCCTCTACAACGAAATTCTCAGCTCGCAGTTTGCCGTTATCGAGTTGGCCGGGCACAACCCCATGGCCGAGAACACCGACAAATTTATCGATACGATTGCCACCTACCTGGATACAGGGCAGATCAACAACGCGGTCGTTTTCGAGGGTGCTACGCCGAAAACCAATCGCGTGACAAAGGTGTTCAGTCCACGCCGCTTCGAAATCGACTTCCCGCTGTTACAGCGTCCACCGCGCTATAACATCGTCAGCGTGCGCGACAACGACGATAACGAAGTCGCGCGGGCCACTGTGTGGACCGACCGCCTGAAGGACGACATCTGGTTTTACAAGCCGGGCGG
>CAYSVE010000274.1:6679-7575 GCA_964434365.1 uncultured Anaerolineaceae bacterium
CCGGTGATCGTCGCCGCGCACGAGGCGGCCGCCGCCGGGCGGCTGGGCAAGCTGCTGTGGCAAAGCCGACAACGTCGAGGTGGGCATGGAAGTAGGGGATACCGGCAGGGGCAACCACTGGCTGCGCCTCTTCGATACCGGGTTGCGCCTCGGCAAGCACGCCCTCCGCGCCTTCGGCATGCCTTACAGCGACATTTCTAAGTTAGAGCACGCACCACCCATCACCGATACAAAGTTCCGGCAGGATTTGCAGGAAATCGTGGAGGGGGTGGTGTACGACCTTGGGTGGCACGCCTGTGCACTGGCGATTTTCAACGAGAAGGAAAATCTCTTCCCGGCAGAGTTTTTGCGGGTGCGTGCTGGCGCAGAGTGGGTCGTGGAATGGGGGGAGGAGTTCCTGGGGACGCGCTTCGAGGGGGCACTCATTCGCCTAGACGCCTTCCCCAATCACCCGGCGGCCTACTGCGTCCGCGATGCACTAGCGGGCAACAATGGCTACTACTTCACGCGTAGCCTGCAAGAGCTTTTCGATTATGCCGTGCCAAAGGATGGCATCCTCACGTGGATGTTACAGCGACTTGTGGGGGTGAACACCCTGGCGAACATCGTGATGTGGACGGAAGACGCCCACGGCAACCGGACGATTGTGGGCAATATGTACGCCGGGCACCGCAACCTGTTCCTCGCCGATAGCGATATTGCTGCGTTTGCGGGGTACGTGCGCCGGGCATCGTTGGCCGTGCAGAACCACCAACTCTACAAGAAGACCGAAGTGCGCGCCATCGAAGCCGAAAGCCTCGCGGCGATGGCGCAGTTCGGCGCGAAGATGGCCCATCGCATGATCGGTGAACTGAGCGCGGCCCGGCTTGAGGTCGAAATGATGATGATGGACGGCG
>CAYSVE010000275.1:0-7536 GCA_964434365.1 uncultured Anaerolineaceae bacterium
CCAGCATCGGCATGGTTTGTGTATCGGCACCACTTAGGAACAGCGCCAGGATGTACTCGTTCCATGCGAAGATGAGCACGATGAGAAAGGTCGCGATGATGCCGGGCGTCGCCAGCGGCAACACGATGAGCGCAAACACCTGATACCGCGAGGCACCGTCGATGAAGGCACTTTCCTCAACTTCAAGCGGAATGCCCGCAAAGTAGTCGCGGAGGAACCACACGGCGATGGGCAGGTTCGCACCCGTATAGGTGATAATCATGGCGGCGTGGGTGTTCAGCAGGCCGAAGTTCTGGAAGATGATGTAAATCGGCAGGATGATCGCCACCGGCGGCAATATACGCTGAGACACAATCCAGAACGCAATGTCCTCGTTGCCTACCGACTGCTTGAAGCGCTTGCCGATCGTATTGGCGAACACCACGAACAACGCAATCGCAATCGGCAAAATGATGAACCACGGAATGCTGTACGCGACCATCACCACGAACGCCACCACCGAAATGATGAGGAACGCGAAAACGACGCCCAGCTTCGGGCGGTACTCGAAGCGCATGAGCGCATACGAGGCCAGCGCGCCGATGATAATCACCAGCACGGAGCTAATCACCGCGACGATGACCGTGTTGTAGTACGGGCGCGTGACGAAGTTGCCCGCTGTCGGGTCGAAGAGGAGTTCCTGCCAGGCGTGCAGCGACGGTTGGAAGTCCACCCATGGGATGTACTTGGGGCCTTCGGCGACGTCGATGGGCAGCTTGAAGGCGGTAATCACCAGCCAGTACAGTGGGAACAGCACGATGATGGACCAGAAACCCAGGATCGTGTACGACACGATCGTCCAGAACGGCGACGGCTTAAACGGCGTCGAGCGCGCGAAAAAACGCTCGCGGAAGGTCTTTTGTTGAGCAGCAGTTTGTTGAGCCATTATGCAAACGCATCCAAAATCCGACGTCGCGCGATGTTGACCAACACCAGCGAGAAGAACGTCACCACGAACAGCAGCAGGTAAGCAATCGCGGAGGAAAAGCCGATGGAGGTCGCTGAGGCTTTCCACTGGTTAAAGGCGTATAACGTCACCGATTCGGTGGCGGTACCCGGCCCGCCGTTCGTCATGATGCGCGGCAGGTCCACGATTTTGAACGCCTCGATCATCCGAATGAGGATCAGCGTGATGCTCACGGGCACGATCTCCGGCAGCACAATAAAGCGGAACATCTGCCAGCGGTTCGCGCCGTCGACGAGGGCGGCTTCGATGGGTTCGGTGGACACGCCTTCGAGCGCGGCCAGCAAAATGATGAACATAAACGGCGTCCACTGCCAGGTATCGGTAATAAGGATGGCGAGGCGGGCACTGTTGGCGGTTTCTACCCAGCTATAGTCGACGAGGCCAGCCGCCTGCCACAACGGCGAGAGCGGCCCAAGCACGGTATCGGCCATCATGCGGAACAAGAAGCCCACACCCACCGGCGTGATGAGCATTGGCAGTAAAAACACGATGCGGAAAAAGCGCTTGCCGGGCAGGTTTTGGGTGACGAGCAGGGCCAACCCCAGGCCGATGGCATACTGCGCCGTTACACCACCGAAGACGAAGATGAGCGTGACAACGAGCGTGCCGGGCAGGCCGTCGGCACCGAAGGTGATGGCGTACAACCACGCGAGGCTGAGCAGCAGGACAGCCACGAATACCCTCAGGAAAAGCTGAACGACACCCGTGAGCGCGCTGGCGATAATCACCGCAAGCAGCGGCAACGCTAACGACAGCCAGTACTTCTCCGCGAACCACGTCTCGGCGAAGCTACCCTCTGGCGCAACCAATTGCACCGACCCAACCCGCACGGCCACACCAGCGACCACCGCCGCCCCGATGCCGATGATGAGCGTCGTCGGCTTGTAGCCCACACGCCGCACATGCGATACCAGCATGAACCCTAAGAAGCCCACAAACGCGATCAGCAGTATCCAGCCGATGATCGACGGTTGCCCCGCGAGGCCAAGGAAGGTGAATTCATCGTTCCAGCGGCCAAAGAAGTTGCGCTGCTGGCTACCCTGGAAGAGCCGTTCGAAGTTGTTCCAGCCGATGAATGTCACATCGTAGCCGCCGGGTACGAGGCTCACCCGCGAGAAGGCCAGATAGAGCGACACAAACAGAGGGAATATGGAAAGCAAAAGAATAATAAGAACAGACGGCCAGATGAACACACTCGGTGCGGCGTCCTCCAACCGTTGGCCGATTGTCCGTTCGGGAGCGGTTACGTTACTGTGAACCGGTTGGACGTCACCGGTACCGGTAGCGGGGGTCTCTATAGCCATAAAGGGCACTCCGGCATAACTAAGACTTTTGGATAATTGGATAAAGGGAAGGTGGGGAGCACAATGGCCCCCCACCTCGGAGTATTCTATGCGGTTAGCATAGCGAGGGCGGTTTATTCGCCGCCGGTGATGCCAAGCGTCGCGCGGTAGGCTTCGAGCTGCACGTCACGCCCGAGTTCCTCGGTGATCTCTTCCCACTGGAGTTCGATTTCTTCAGCCGCTTCTTCGGCAGTGAACTCGCCAGCGAGGAACTGGCTGAGGATGGTGTCGAGGACCACGCCCTGGTAGCGCTGGTTCTGCGGCACGCGGAGGTCCAGCATCATGTTGGGGCTGTTGAGGCTATCGCGGATCGCGCCGAGGTACTCCTCAGCACCTGCTTCGCTGAAGCCGGCATCGATCCAGGCGTCGAGGTTCTCGAACTGGCTGATGCGGTATGGGTTGAAGCCCGTCCGGCCGATCGTCACGTCGACGTTCGCGATCTCTGGGCTGGCGAGATAGCTGAAGTAGGCGTAAGCCGCATCCTTCACGTCCTGCGGGGCAGCAGCGCTGATGCCACCCGACCAGCCACCGAAGGCCGCGAACGGCGCGTGGTTCACACCGTCGATGGCGAAGGGGCAGGTCATGTCGTCGCACGGTACCAGTTCACCCGTCTCGCGGTCAAGTACCTCGGAAGAACCCGGCAGAATGACGGTGCCGACGAGGTCCTTCACGACGGAGGTTTCGGGGTCGATGGAGAGCGAACCGATGTCGCCCCAGTCCAACGAGAGGGCACAGCGGCCAGCGGTGAACAGGGTCCGCGTATCGCCCACGCCGATGTTCAGTTCGTTCGGCGGGCCAAATTCGGTCGTCGCGGCGTACTGCTCCAAAGCGCGGATGAAGGCGGCGTTGTTGATGAGCGGCTCGAAGGTTTCGGTATCGAAGAAGCCACCCTGGCCCGTGCCCTGGGTTTGCAACATGCCGGAGGCCACGCTGTGGACGAACCAGTACCCCTGGTTGCTGCGGGCCTTGGCGATGCAGCTCCCGAAGTCGCCTTCGCCGTCGCCGTTCATGTCTATACCATGGGCAGCTTCGGCCACGGCGATGTACTCATCCCAGGTGCGCGGCGGGGCCATGCCGATTTCTTCCAGCACGTCGATGCGGTAGTACACCACATGGAAGTCGCCGTCGAGCGGAATGGTGTAGATTTCGCCCTGGTAGGTGGAGGAGAAGTCGCGGAAGAACGACGCGACGTCGTCCCAGGCGATCTGGTCATCGCCCTCGACGAAGCCAGTGAGCGGCTCCACGAAGCCCGGCTGCACGTAGTCGACGATCCACTGTGGTGCGAACACAAACGCGTCGTAGCTGTTGGTGCCGGTGGCCTGGTCGGTGAGGATGGTCTGGTAGAGGTCACCGAAGGGGACAACGACCACGTTGATTTGTGCGCCGGTCAGGTCGGCGAACTCGGGGGCGTGGCGCTGGAGCGGTTCGGCGATCTGCGGCCCGGTGAAGGTCAGGATGTTGACTTCGACGCCATCGAACTGCATGTCCTGCGCGTTGAGGCTCATCGCGCCAACGGCAACCAAAAGGACGACCAAAAATACTGCAAGTGCCTTAAGTTTCATAAAATTGACCAGCGCGATAGCCCTCGGTTGACGCCTGGGGCCGTGTACGCTGTCTCCTTTCGTGAGTAAATAATAATCAAATGGGTTTGGGCGGTTGGTTGAGTTGTAACGTATCGATACGAGTTGACTGGTTTCGGTAGCTGCACCTCCTGCGGGTGCCTGGGCATGCACCCTAAGTTTACAACATGGTATCGGTACCATACGAGCGCACAAAAATACACCATCTGGACGAAACTATGCTAACATATGGTACGGGTACCACAAAATTATAATGGGTCGCATGGGGGGTGTCAACTCGGTGACGATAACCTGTCTGTGCCCCTTCAGAAGATAGGTTAACCAACACATGCCGACGATACGTGATGTGGCGAAGCGCGCGGGCGTCGCCCCGATTACCGTTTCACGGGTCATCAATAACAGCGGCTATACCAGCGAAGAAACCCGCCGACGGGTGCAGCAGGCCATCGACGAGTTGCAATACGTGCCGAATTCGTTGTCGCAAAGCCTGCGCTTCAACAAAACCGATACCATCGCTCTGGTGCTCTCGGACATCACCAACCCCTTCTGGACGACGCTCACACGGGGCGTGGAAGACGCGTGCAGCGAGCACGGTATGAACGTTTTTTTGTGCAACACAGACGAAAAACCAGAGAAACTGAATAACTACATCAATGTGCTGTTGCGGCGGCAAACCGATGGCTTTTTGCTCGTGCCCGCTGGCAACGACGCCGCGGTCGTCAACCGCATCAAAAAGCAGCAGGTGCCGCTCGTCGTTATCGACCGGCCCGTAGACGGCACACCGGTCGACGTTGTGCGGTCCGATTCGTTCGGTGGGGCCTACGACCTCACCCAATTTTTGATCGCGCACGGGCATCGGCGCATCGCGATTATCCCCGGTCCACAGGAAATCGCGACAAGTGTGCTGCGGCTGAAAGGGTATCGGCAAGCGCTGGCCGATAGCGGCATCGCGTACGACCCATCGCTGGTGTATCACGGCCAGTTCAACATCGAGTCGGACTTCAATGTGAACATCACGCATCAGCTACTCAAGGAGGTGGCCCCCCCCCCGACGGCCATCTTCGCGGGGAACAACTTCATTGGCCTGGGGGTATTGCAAGCGCTGCACGCGGCCAACATCACGATACCCGATCAGCTTTCGGTCGTCAGCTTCGACGACCCGCCACATCACATCTACTGGGAGCCTTTCCTGACGGTGGTCGCGCAGCAGCCGTACAACCTCGGCCACCGGGCAGCGAGCCTGCTGCTAGACATCATCAACGGCGAGGAAACGGCGGGGGACCGTGACATCGTGCTACCCGTGCGGCTAATCGAGCGGCATTCTACGCGCTCCCTCACCGATGCGCCCAACTGAGGTGGCAACCGGGGCGAGAGCAAGACACAGGTCGAGCCTCGCCCGGGCGGTGGGGTTAATCGGCGGCGGCGGTGTGCTCGCGGCTACGATATTCTTCGTGGAACTTCAGCCAATCGGCGTCGTGCTCTTTGATGAACTGTTCGCCACGCTCCACCACATCCTTGTTGCCGATGATGATGGGCGTCACCTGGTGGATGTCGTGGGGGCGTAGGTCCAGCAAGTCGCCGATGCCGTCGGAGGCATACCCCCCGGCCTGCTGCGCGATGAACGCCATCGCCTGTGCCTCGTGGATAAGGCGGATTTTGCCGTGGGCGCGCTCTTCGCGGGTATCGCTGGGGTAAATGTATACGCCGCCCTTCAGCAGGTTGCGGTGGAAATCGGCGATGAGCGCGCCGATGTATCGCGACGCCATCGGCTCGTTATCGTCGTCATCCAAACCCTGCATCCAGTTTACGTAACGCTTGATGCCCTCCGTCCAGTACTTCTGGTTGCCGTGGTTGATACTGTAGTAGGGGCACACGTCGGGGATTTTGAGGTTGTCGTGGCTGAGCACGAACTCGCCGATGCTGGGGTCTAGCGTAAAGCCATACACGCCCAGGCCCGTGGTATACACCATCATGGTGCTGCTGCCATAGATGACGTACCCCGCTGCCGCGAGGCGCTTGCCCTCCTGCAACACATCTTCTTCGGTGCCGTCGCGGCCTTTGCTGAAGCGCCGATGAATGCTGAAGATCGTCCCGATGGAGGCGTTGATGTCGATGTTCGAAGAGCCGTCGAGGGGGTCGTAGGCGAGGACGTAATTGCCAACCGGGTACTCGTCGGGGATGGTGAGGATGGTCTCGTGCTCTTCGCTGACCATCGCACACAGCCGCCCGGTGTGGTCGTTCACACGGTAGATCGTCTGGTCGGCGAAGAGGTCTAGCTTTTTCTGCTGTTCGCCGAACACATTCTCCGTATCGGCGGCACCGAGGATATCGACCAGACCGGCGCGATTGGTTTCCTTCGAGATGAGCTTGGCCGCAAGGGCAATATCTTGCAGCAGCGCTGTAAAGCTGCCCGTGGCCTGCGGGAAGTCGCGCTGCATTTCCGAAATATGGCGTTCAATGGTAATGAGTTTTGACATGGTGCCCGTCGCTATAATGAATATTTCGTTGTGTTACCCACCTTCGACGCTCGGTCGTGGTGGTGAAGCTGCACTTTATCTCTATTTTAGCGGAAAACGATCATGCTGGCCGTAACAGTCCCATGAGCGCAGGGGGGGCTTCGCATAGGCGGGTGCGGGAAAAATGGGGTCACGTTGTGAGGAGGCATGCAGGCGAACAGGGACGTTCGCCCGCCAATAATTTTTAACCGCCAACACGATCGATTCGGGCTGGCGGCGGCCCAGGGGCGCTAAGGGATGCGTATTTCCTGGCCGACGACGATGCGTGTTGGGTCTGCAATGCCGTTGAAGGCCGCCAGCTGCCGGAAGGGAACCCCGTAGCGCAGGCCGATGCGGAACAGGTTCTCGCCTTGCTGCACCACATGCACCTGCCCACTAAAGTTGCTGGCCGAAGCGGTGGTCGTATCGATGGGGGTGGAGCTGGCTGGGGCGACAACCACCGGAGCATCGTTGAACTGGTTCGCGACGTCGTCCACAAGTTGAGCGATGATCGCGCTGTAGTCTGCGGTGAAGCCACCGCAGGCGTTACCCGGCACCGTAAACCTGAACTCGAAGCCCTGCCCGGTCACGGTGCCATCGGGGTAGGCGATAAGCGCCAGCCCGCCGGAATTCGCGACCTGCACCGGCTGGTTGTCGATGGCAGCCTGGCCAAGGCCGCCCTCGATTTGACGGCGGGAGAGATCCAACAATTCGGTGCCCTCCTGGGTGTACACTTCCAGGCCGCCCTGGGCGTCTAGGCTGCAATAAAAGAAGTAGGGCGAAATAAAGGTCAGGTTCAAACGACCGTCGTCTGGGACGTCGCCCTGGGCGAAGGCCGTGACAGGTATGAGCGTTAAAATGGCGGCGAAGGCCACCCAGAACTTTCTGCGCATATAAACCTCCCGCGCACGGGTTGACAAAATGGTTAGCGATATTATAAGTCCGATATATCATTTATCGACCAAATGTTTGCATATTTGCACCAAACCCATACGGTTTTCCCACCTTGGGCACAGAAAAAAACGCGTGGCTGTGTAACCATAGGGGTTGGAAAATCGACAGGAGCGACGATGCAATTTTCCCTGAACTATTCTCACATTGCCGAAGACCTG
>CAYSVE010000276.1:0-7531 GCA_964434365.1 uncultured Anaerolineaceae bacterium
CCCAGAAGTCGTCGGGGACGGTGAGCATCTCACGCTTACGCTCGCCTACGATGACCGCATTGTGCCGCGTGATGTCGGCCAGAGCGAAGACCGTCGCGCGCTTGCGGTCGCCGTGGACCGTATCGAGTTTCGGCAGCGATAGGATTTACTGAGGTGCTGTGCCGAACCACCGCTGATGGATGCGCGCATATGTGCCATCCTCGATGATCTCCAGGACCGATTGATTGACCGCTTCGCGTAAGTCGCTGCCTTCGGGTAGCGCGATGCCGTAGCTCTCTTGTGCAAAGGGGCTGCCAACCACTTCGACACGGCCCGCGCCTTCGGTGACGGCATAGTACTGCAACACAGGTGCATCGAAGACAATAGCCTGATACCGCTCGTCGAGAAGTAACGTATACGCGGTGTCGATGTCCGTCACTTCGAAGGCGCTGATTTGCAAATCGTTGAGGTAATCGGCGGCGGTACTGCCACGAATTGTGACGACCGATTTGCCGGGTAGGTCGCTCACATCGTTGATGGTGCCACGCAGTTCGTTGAGCGTGAACGTAGCCGTCACCTGTGCCGTGAAAAACGCGATGAGGAACAGCCCGCCGACCATCCACACGAGGCCGAAGATACGTCCGATCGCCGTACGTGGAGCCTTATCGCCATAGCCAACCGTCGTAACAGTTACGGCGGCCCACCACAGCGCCTCCCATATGCCCGGCCAGTATTCACGCGGGAATTCATCGTCGTTTCCCTGCCGCTCTGCAAGCCAGATTATGTTTGCAGCGATCAGCAATACGACAAGAAAACCTGCGATGACCCGAAGGAAATCTAACTGAAAGATGGACAGGGTTGCAGCCAATATTGACGAGTGGTTTTCGCGCAGTGTCATGATCTGTAGGCCCGCGTCGTACACCGGGAACGAAAAGTCGAGCGTCTCTTCACGCTCAAGCGTGATGCTGATACCGGCGATGGCCACATCGGCATCGCCATTGCGCACCGCATCGAGCTGGTCGGTGACGGTTTCGACCTCGAAGATTTCGTAAGACAGCCCGTTGCGGAATGCGATTTCATCCCACAGGTCCACACTAAAGCCGGCGTACTCACCTCCATCGATAATTACGAAGGGTTCCAGCGTTTTCATGGCAATTCGCAGGCCATCCTGTCCGAAGGCTGGCACCGCGGCGATCAGCAAAGCGAGAATCGCAATCAGATTCCTCATGGTTTTGCGTTCTCCTTGAGGAACTTAGCGATCGATTCGACCGACGATTCATAGCCTGCTTTGTACAGGTCGTCCGCTGCGTCGAGGTCGAACAGCCCGTAGCCGCTCACGGGGGGGCGAAGTACAAGGTCTGCGTGGTTGGTCTGGCGTTCGGTCTCGTTGATGCTCGCCAGTGCGTTCGAGCGGGTAAGGATGCCGAAGATCGTCGGTGCCTGGACCGGTTTCGCAAACGGATTCAGGCGGCTCCATAGCCACCGGAAGCCCGACAGATACTCACCGTAGTCGTAGTAGACTTGCTTGCGCACCGTGAACCCAAGGTCGACAGCGACGATCGTGCCGGTGCCGACGAACGCCCGCATCACATCCGATGGCGTGTTGTTGAAGACCCCACCATCGATGTGCAGATCACCGTTGAAATCGGGCGCGGGCGGGTAAATCCCGGCGATAGACGAACTGAAACGCACCGCATCTTTCACGAGGCCAGTTTGATTAATCGACGGTTTGGCCTGCGACATATTCGCACTGAGGGTAAAGCAGGTCGTCCACAGGTCTTCCATGTACGCCGAACCGAAGAATGTGTCGTAAACGTTGTACAGCCGGTAGGCGCGGTTGATGGCGACAATGGGCAGCGTTAGGTCGATGACAACTTTGCGTTGCAGCAGATGTTCCTTCGTCTGTTGCATCATTTCCTCGACTGTCCAGCCCATTGCGTACTGAGCCGCCACAATCGCGCCCGCACTCGTCCCCCCGGAGACGTCGGCATAGATACCTGCCTCGTGCAGCGCTTGAATCGCGCCGAAGTGGGCCGCTCCGCGCATCCCACCGCCGCCGAACACGAAGCCTACCGCTTCATCGAGCAAGAAGCGTTGTATCCGTTCGTAGCCCCGGTCATCATCCATGTTGACGTGATGATGACGGACTACGTCACGTTTACTTAACCACGACGCGGTAACGAACGGGCCATCGCCACGTTTTTCGTGTAGCATTACCAGTTCGCAGGGTGCTCGCAGCTCGGGATTCGGCAGCGTGTCGAGAAAGTGCTCACTCTGGCTGCGATCTGGTGACGCATCGATGCGTCCGACGATCAAAATGCGGTCGGCGTGTTCGATCACCCGCCGCGACCAGTTGGGATAATCTGGGTGAACTTCGTACAGCAGCACGCGGTTCTGCGATTCGAGCGTTTGTAGCCAGTCCACGAAGTTGTAGTCATCCACAATGTCCTCGACGGATTCAGCCATTTCGGCGGGCATAATGCCGTCGAGATCGGTGGGGCGTACACGCAGCGTCGAACAGCGTTTGGTAAGCACGTGTTCCAACGATGGCCCGAAGTCCTCGATACCTTCACCGGCAGGGATGACCGCTACGGCGACGTTACGCTCCACAGGGGGGGCGACGCCCGCAATACGCTGCATCCGCTCGATGAGATGCACTGCCAGGCGTGTCATTGCGCTGGGGTACTTTGCAACGAGCCGCTGGAAGCCCTCTCGCGAGAAGTATACGAGGTCGCAGTCGCGCACGGCAATGACGGTCGCCGCACGGGGTGCGCCCGTGAGGACAGCCTCCTCACCCAGTAGGGTGCCCGAGCGCAACTCGAAATCGATGCTGTCGCCATCACGCTCGACGAGGGTGGCGCGTAACCGCCCATCGACAAGGCCGTACAGGGCGTCGCCGTGCTCCCCCTGTTTGAATAGCACCTCACCACGGGTCAGATATTGCCACTCTAACGTATCGAGAAGTTCCCGCTCGGTCTCGTCGAAGGTATGATGTTCTTCTGGGTCGATTTCGGTCGTCGGGATAGGGTCGCCGTAGGCTGCCTTCACATCAGGGTCATCGACGCCGAGCGCCTCTGCCGTTTGTGGAAAGCGCGATGGCGATAATGGGTGCTTCGCCACAAACGCCCGGATGAGTGCAGCGCGTTCTTCGGCACCTTCGGGGACGAGAAAGCGCCAGTGTTTGCACTGCGACTCGATCTCGGCAGAGGTGGGCGGTATATGATAGGTGCCGAAGGGTTTTTCTGGGCGTTGGAGTAACAGGTCTACAGCTTGCCGCAACTTCGACATGACGTGTGTGGTGCGGCTTTCGATTTGCAGAAGTAGGCGATTGGTCATGGGCCTTTTTGGGTGTTGACTACCGGAGCATAAAGTATAGCGGGAACGGCCCCCCGTTTGCACAGGAGGCCATGAGAATATTGCTACGCCCAGAACGCCTCTTTCAGGTCGGTGAATTCTGCTGCGGGGCCATCGGTTTTGTTGCGGCCAAGTTCTAGTATGTATACGTAGTCGGCAATTTGCAGCGCGTGCCGAATTTCCTGATCGACGAGCAGAATCGTGAGCTGCTCCTCATCGCGGAGGCGCGCCAGCATGCGGTACACCTCCTCGCTGAGCAGCTTCGCGAGGCCTGCTGTGGGTTCGTCCACGAGGATGATCTTCGGGTCGGTCATCAACGTACGGCCAATTTCCACCATCCGCTGCTGCCCACCACTCAGTTCGCCCGCGAGCGAGGTGCGCCGCTCCTTAAGTACCGGGAAGCGTTCGTAGTTTTCGTCTAGCTTGCGTTGGATGCGTGCTGGGTCGTTACGAAATGTCCACGCGCCCATGATGAGGTTCTCCTCGATGGACATGTACTCGAAAACCCCTGGCTGCTGGGGAATATAGCTGATGCCGAGGTCGATGAGTTTGTGGGTGGGCGTTCCGCCGACGTTTTGCCCGTTCAACTGTATTGCGCCGCGTTGTGGTTTCAAAAAGCCGTAGATGGCCTTCAGCAGCGTGGATTTTCCTACGCCGTTCGAGCCAAGTATCGTGGTGATTTTGCCCGCTTCGGCAGTAAGGTTCACGCCTTGTAAAATGTGCAGGTCGGCATAGTAGCCGACGTACAGGTCTTTAACGTCGAGCATTAGGCAATTTCCTCCTCGTCTTCACCCAGGTAGGCCTCGATCACAGCCGGGTCTTCTCGCACCGCCTGCGGTGGCCCATCGGCGATGAGCGTGCCGAAATTCAACACAAGCAGTCGCTCGCTGAGTTCGAACACTGCGCCCATATCGTGGCTGATGAGCAAAATCGTTTTGCCCTCGCCGTGCATCCTATGGATGAAGCCGTAGATCGTCTGTTGTAGTTTGGGGTGCACGCCCGCAAACGGTTCATCGAGAATGATCACCGATGGGTCGAGCATCGTCAGACGGGCGAGTTCGAGCAGCTTTTGTTGCCCGCCACTTAGTACACGTGCATACTCACCCGCCAAGTGGTCGATTGTCAAGAACTCTAGGATGTCGCGCGCCTGCTGGGTTAGGGTGCGCCGCCCGGTTCGGGGATGCATCGCCAGTGCAGGCACTAGCATGTTCTCCATTACCGTCATCCGACGAAGCGCTCGTGTCACCTGGAATGTGCGGCCTAGCCCGGCCTTCGCCACCACCGAGGGCCGTAGCCCATCGACGCGTTTGCCGTCGAGATATATGGTGCCGCTACTTGGGCGCAGGGCGCCGCTCATCATGTTGGTGAGGGTGGTTTTGCCCGCACCGTTGGGGCCAATCACGCCGATGAGCTGCGCCCCGCTCACCTGAAAGCCAACCCCGTTCACGGCGGTATTGCCGCCGAAGTGCTTGGTCACGTTGTTGAGGACGAGGTCGGTCATGCGGGGGTCTCCGTGGTTTCGGTTGTTGGGGCGGGAGGGTCTTCGGCGGTAGCATCAGGTGTTTCTGAGGCGGCGTTGCGGAAGGCAACCGTCTCCTGACGCGCCGCACTTTCATTATCGAACCAGCGCAGTATCGGGGAGATCAGCCCATTGCGTGCAAAGCGCAATGTGAACATCAGCACGAGGCCGAAAAGCGCAAAGCGCCACGCCCCCGGTTCGATGACGCCCAGGCCGAACGGTAGCGTGATCTCACGAATGGCTTCGAGGATGTACCGTGAGAGGAACGCACCCACCGCCGCGCCGAACAGGCTTTCCATGCCACCGATGATCGCGTACGCGATCACAAGGGCCATTTGTAGCACTTCCATCGATTCCGGTGTGATGCGCTCGGCACCAACATTGTGATAAAACAATCCGCCGGCCAGGCCAACGATCATACTGGTGATGACGAAAACGAACACCTTATAGCGCACCACATTTACACCCAACGCCGATGCGGCCTCGTCATCCTCACGCATCGCGCGGAGGAACAGCCCGACGCGCGAATTTGTGAGGGCATACATGATGCCCAGCGAGGCGAGTAGCACCCCAAACATGATGAAGTAGTTGGCGTTACGCGTCGCGTCGATACTGCCGAGGTCGATGAGGCGGCGCATCCGTAGGCCGTTATTGCCGCCGGTTACGTTGAACTCGGTAAGCATGACGATGCGAAACAACTCGGAGAATGCAATCGTAAACAAGGCGAGGTAAGCAGCGCGCAGGCGCAAACACAGCGCGCCGATGAGCAACCCCACCAGGCCAGACATCACCGTGCCGATGGCAATGGCGACGACTGGCGAAATCGACTCCGGCGGGATATTCAGTCCAATCGCGGCGAGGTTGACACCATACACGCCGATAAGGCCAGATGTATACGCGCCGATGCCCATAAACGCCATATGCCCGAAGGAGAACTGCCCGGCAACGCCCGCAAGCAGCGCCCAACTGCTCGCCAAAATAGCGAAGAAAAAGCCGCTAATGAAGATGCCCTTGGCGTAGTTCGTCGCAGTAAAGGGGAAGATGATGAAAAACGCCAGCAACAGCAGCAACAGAATATAGCCGAAGTTGCGGCGACCCATGCCTCGGTCGATGTAGGCGACGAAGGTGGTGTAGTACTTGCGTAGGGTTTGCATCTTATTCTTTCCTCCCGAACAGACCGGTTGGGCGCAGCAGCAACACCAGTGCGAATATCCCAAGCGCGAAGGCCTCTTTGTAGGCTGCGCCTCGGCTGGGGTCTGGGTAACACCCCGAGCCGATCGTTTCCACGACGCCAACGATGAGACCCCCCAAGAGCGCTCCAGGGACACTCCCCAACCCGCCAAGCACAACCACCACGTACGCCCGCACGGCAGATTCCGCGCCGATCCAAGGCACCCACGCAAAAATCGGAATTAGGGCTGCGCCGGACATGCCCGCAAGCATACTGCCGAGGGCAAAAGCGAAGGTATTCATACCGAGGGGGTTCACACCCGTTACGGCTGCCGCCTGTTTATCCATGCTAACGGCGCGCAACCCACGGCCCCACCACGTGCGCTGCAAAAACCATAATAGGAACATTAGCAGCACAAGGCCGATAATCATCGCCACGCCTCTATCCGCCAGGATAGTAAACGGCCCGAAGAATGGTTCGCCGTCGAGTTCGAGGCCGCTGATGGAAAAGCGGCGCACATCGCTGAAGCGGTCGGCGCGCTGTGAGAATGGCCCCACAGCAGCCAGGGTGGTGTACTCCAAAAAGAAGCCGAACCCGAAGGTGATGAGGATGGCGTACTCTGCCTCACGTTCGATCTCACCACGGTGCATGGGCCGCAGGAAAAAGCGCTCGAACACCGCACCGAGGATAAACGAGAAAATGCCCGCAATGGGCACACCCCAGATGGGGTTCATCGAAAACTCTTCGGTGACAACACCCATTGAAATAAGCAGCGACGCGCCGAAAATCAGGAAATAGTAGGAGAAATAACCGCCGAGCATGTAGAACTGCCCGTGTGCGAAGTTCACGATGCCCTGCACGGAGTAAATCAACGTGAGGCCCACCGCCGTGATCGCGTAGATGACACCGATTGTGAGGCCGTTGAGCACCTGCTGCGTGAGATACGTGGGGCTGTAGGGTAGCGCGACGCACAAATTATCGGGGTTGGTGACGGCAAAAACGGTATACAACACACAAGCCGAGAGGATCGTTAGCACGAGTGGCCATGTGCGGTTGCGCACGTCCGGGGTTTCGATCCAGACTGGTGCGAGGATAAACGGCCCCGCGACGAAACCACCCAGTACACCCACCACCTGGGCACCATCTTCGACCAGCTCCTCGTTGCGATAGCGGCGTGGAATCATCACACCGCCGATGACCGCCCAAAGCGGGCCTGCGAGCAGTAGCCATGTCCAGATTATGGACCGTGCAGGGAGGTTGACGAGGACCGTAATGAGCAAGGCCGCGCCGACGATGCCCATCGAAATGAGCCATGCCGCCGTGATGGCACGAGCGCGACGGGCCAAATAGCCGATCGCCACCGGGCCGAGCGCGAAACCGCTAACAACACCTGCCATGATGGGATTCGCTGCGGGGAGGTTGCGGTTTGCGAATACTCGAGGGACAGTCACCGCGCCGATGATCGCCCACAACGGCCCGGCAAACAGCAGCCAGAGTATAACAACTGT
>CAYSVE010000277.1:0-2955 GCA_964434365.1 uncultured Anaerolineaceae bacterium
TCGCGCCGGTGTGTAGCAAGGCGGAGGCCAGCGTATCGTTGTCCACGGCCTCGGCGGTCTCTACAAATTCCTGGCTGATGCGGGGTGTTGCGTCGGGTTGAGGGAAAACCTCCGAGACGGGTTCGAAGGGCTGTGGTGGCACAACGGGCGCTGGCTCGGGCGCTTCGGCTTGTTGCCGCGAGGCCGCGATGAGGGCTTGCCGGTCGACGATGGGGACGGCGCGGTTGCGCTCGAATTCCAGCAGCGGTGTGAGGTCCACAGGTGGCACGTCCGTCATAGCGAGTAGGTCTAGGCGCAGGATGTGGATGTGATCGACAAAGGTGCCCAGGCTATCGACTGCGAGGCGGCGACCGTGTGCGGTGAGGTGATGGAAGGCGATGGTGATGGACGACTGCCCATGCACGGTGAGGACAAGTGCTTTCGTCTGCACGTAGTAGATCAAGAAGGCGGCGGCAACCCCAAGGCCGACCAACCCACCGACGGTGTTCCCGAATACACCCAGCGCCACCCCGGCGGCAATCGATGCTAACCCGGCGACCAAGGCCCACAGGTGCTCGCGGGTGCCGTAGTCCATACGATGGATGGCATCGAGGGGCATAAGTTGGGTGTTTAGCCCGCGCCGCACGATGAGCCGATTATCGGTGGCAACCATCACGAACCGTTTTTTGCCCCAAAGGCTGCGCTCGAAGCCAACAATTTCCAGCACCGGGTCGGATGTCATCGCCTGGGGGTCGAAGTCAAATTCGGTAATACGGATGGTCATCGGTTCTCATTCCCTTCGCTGAACCGTTTTCGTGGTGTTTCCTTACTATATTATATGTTTTTGCAGCGAGGCACACGCCCCAATAGTCCTAGTGCCTTAAGGTTCTCACAATGCATTTACAATTAGATGTAAGGGGTCAGATTTCCAGCACTTTGCACTCAAGCGATTGCGCTTTACACATAGCTTACAACTCTCCCACGTCGAGGATACACCCCGAATGCAAACTGTGGGTGTCCAACAAAATGAACCAAGGAGTGGTAAAGCATGAACAAGAAGTGGATCGCAACAATCGTCCTGGCTGGCTCGATGATCGCCGGGATCGGCGTCGTCGGCGCGCAGGATACCGAACCCACGCTCGAGGACACGGCGAGTGAGCGCGGCGGGCGCTTCGGTGGCGGGCCGCGTGGTGGCGGTGGTGGTGGTGATGTACTTACCGACCTGACGGGCCTGGAGCATGACGCCATCCGTGAGGCGCTCGCAGACGGCAGCACCATTGCTGACCTGTTGGATGAGGCGGGTGTGACGGTCGATGACTTCGTGGCGGCATCGCTGGCGCAAGTCGAAGCACGGCTGGATGAGGCCGTCGCAAATGGTCGCATCGACGAAGACGCGGCTGCCCAGCGCCTCGCTGACGCTGAGGAGCGCTTGACCGCCCTGGCGAACGGTGAAATGGAGTTGGGTGATGGTGAGGGCCGTGGTGGGCGCGGGTTTGGCCCGCGCGGCGGCGAAGGTGATGGCGAAGGCCGTGGTCCGCGTGTTCGGTTCGGTGGTGGTGAGGATGCCGAGGTTCAGCCGGACGTGTAAGGTCGCGAAATAGCAGAATCGCGAGGGCGAGGTCTATGTGGACCTCGCCCTTTTTCGTTCAGCGGTGATGCCTCAGCTATTGGCTATGCGAAGCAACCGCGCTTTTGTGTTACGGGAATTCGGTATCCGTCAGCATCATGATATGCTCGAGCGGTGTCCCACCGTACATGATCCATACCCCTTCTTCGTCGCGCATCGTCGGCAGGTCGGAGTCGGCGAGGCCGCCCGGTACGATAACCATCACATGCGGCGGCGAGTTGAACCAGTCTTCGCCGTCGGGCGGTTCCAGCAGCGATGGGTCTTCGTTGCTGGCGACGCTACCACCCTGCAACATGTAGGCCAGGCCAACTTCGGTCGGTTCGAAGTCGGTGCCGAAGAATAGTGCGTCGTTCCAATCCATCCACACTTCGTCGAAGCAGGCCGGGTCGTTGGTTGGGGTCTCTTCGAGCGCGACCATGCAAGTCCACTCATTGGTGCCTTCGCGTAGCACGACGTGATTCCCGTCGTCGTCAAGGTAGTTGTCGATGATCGTCGCATCTGCCGAAATGGCAAGTGGCGCCGCACTCATCGCGTTGTCGATTTTTTCTTGCAACGCATCATCTTCCTGCGCCCACACACTCACGGCGGTGGTCGCAGCCAACACGATACAACATAGTACCAACAAAGTCTTCTTCATGAACCTCTGTCTTCGATGTAAAATTACGTTGTATATTATTACCGCATTTGTATAGTGGCGTTACAAATAGCGTATGTCGATTGTCGACACACAAAAAGTGACGTTTGTCAGAATATCGCATTGGCTAAATCAGGTGCAGCAAACACACGATGCGGATTAAATTCAAGGGTTGCTGTTGCCGGTGTTTTTGGCCAAATAGGACGTTTGTGCTGGGTAAGTGCGCACATTACGAGCGAAATTGCTCAATAAAACCTACTAAAACGCTTTAGAACTTAGGCCGACCTTAACCCTAACTTAAATCGGCACAGATACTCTCCCTGTGCGTGCAATGCACAGTTATACAGGCTGGCGTGCACGCATCTCCTTTTCGAGAATGGATAGATGAGGTCCGATAATGCTTCGCAAGTTGCTTGCATCCCTTTTCGTGCTTTCTAGCTTCATAGTTTTGTCCGTGTCGGTCGCCAGTGCCCAGGAGACCTGCTCTGCGGACGCGCCGTGCGACATCGTCGTATGGCAGGTTTTCTCCGACCAGCGTGGTGACTGGATCGCTGATACGGCGGTTCGCTTCAACGCCGAGTACCCGCAGTTCAACGTGGTTATCGAGAACCCTGGCGACTACTTCCAGATCCTCGACCAGTACACCCTGGCCGTGGACTCCGGTGGCGACACGCCGGAAATCGCCCAGTTCTTCGAGGCTGGCCTGGAGTTCGCT
>CAYSVE010000277.1:3055-7523 GCA_964434365.1 uncultured Anaerolineaceae bacterium
TCGGTGGCGCGACTATGTGGATCACCGACGGCCTGGACCCGGAAGTTGAAGAAGGCGCGATGGCCTTCCTGCTGTTCCTGAACAACACCGTGAACAGCGCTTCGCACCACACCGCCTCTGGCTATGTGCCCATCCGCAACTCCTCGGTGGAGCTGCTGCAAAACCTGGAGCCGGGCAACGAACTGTTCTGGGACGTGGAAACCAACAGCCGCATCGACATCGAGGGCAGCAACTGGTTCGAGACCAACCCGAACTTCCTGACTGCCTCCGAGCAGCTTGCGGCCTCCAACGTGAACAACGCCACCGCTGGCGCCAAGTTCGGTACCTTCCGTGAATCCCGCGACTTCATCGAAGCCGCGATGGAAGAGATCATGCTCAACGACGCCGAGCCGCTCCCGATCCTCGAGAGCACCAAGGGCGAAGTTGACGCCCTCCTCGAAGAGTACAACCTGCTGTACGTGGGCGAGTAATTTCGCCCGTTAGGGTAATCGCTTCTCAGCGGGGGCAGGGCGCGTGCTCTGCCCTCGTTTTGGTGCACTAGGAGGCATTGACCAATGTTCGTAATTTCACCGCTCGTCATCACATTGGCGATGGCCCTGGCTGGCGCGGCGGTTTTCTATGTTTTGTTCCGTACCCATGCGATGGGCACACGCCTGTGGGCGCTGGGCGGTGGCGCGGCGGCTGGGGCGATCGGCACACAGGTATTCATGCAACCGCTGGGCTATTGCTCCTTCGAAACCGAACGCCTGGCGGACCCCGAAACCGCAACTGCCGACGTGATATTTGGCATCATCTTGATTGCGGTGGGCGTGTTGCTCGTTGGTGCGCTCGTTCACTGGTTCATTTCGCGCGTTTCCAGCGGGCAGAGTGTCATCCCAAGGCCCGACTTTTACCCGGGCACGTTTACATCGCGGTTTGCGCCACTCCTCGCGGCGGTCTTCTTGCTACCGACGATCATAACTCTCATCGTCTTCCATTATTATCCCCTCACGCAAACGTTTCGTGTCGCGACGCGCATCGTGCGGTTGGGTGCACCGCGTACTGTGTTCACCTGTATGAATAACTTCATCGGCATCTTCAACGACGGCTACTGGTATACGCTGTTTATCACCGTCGCCATCGCTGTGGGTGTGGTGGTGGTGAGCATGAGCATCGCGCTGCTCATCGCCCAAATGGCGAACCAACCCATTCGGGGTGCGAACATCTATCGGGCGTTGCTCATCTGGCCGGTTGCGATTTCGCCGGTCGTGGCGGGTGTCCTGTTCCAATTGCTACTGAACCCGATTACGGGTGTGGTGAACCACCTCATCGAAGGTGCGGTGGGGGTGAGGGTCCCCTGGTTGGGTGTGATGCCCTGGGCGGCCATCAGCATTATCCTCACGGCGGCCTGGAACCAGAGCGGGTTCAACATTTTGTTCTACATTGCCGGGCTGCAAAACGTGGATAACGAACTGCTGGAGGCAGCGGCCATCGACGGCGCGAACCCGTTCCAGGCATTTTTCCACATCACCTTACCATTGTTGTCGCCGTTCACGTTCTTCCTCATCATCACGAACACGATTTACGCGTTCTTCCACACGTTCGGCGTCATCGACGTGTTGACGCAGGGCGGCCCGGTGCGCGATACTGCAACGGCCATGTACCTGGTATACGTTATCGGCGTGCAGGGTAAAAACCTGGGTCGTGGCGCAGCTCAGTCGATCGTGTTGTTCGTGATGGTCGTTGGCATTACGATTCTCCAGTTCCGCGCCTCCCGCGATCGCATTGCGTACGGAGTTTAATGATGGCGACGATTTCAGAAAATAAGGCAACCCTGGCCCAACCGACGCAGACACAGTCGTCGCTACTTATGCGGGTACTGCCGAAGCGCTGGTATGCGCACCTCATCCTCCTATTTGCGATCCTCATCATCGGTTTTCCGTTGTACTACGCGGCGATGGTGGCTACGCAGAACAACCAACAGGTCATCGCATACCAGCTTTACCCGGGCACTAACCTCGCCGCGAACTGGGAGCACGTGTTTGGCCGGTTGGGGCTGGGGCGTAATATGCTCAACAGCGCGCTTATCTCCGTCACAGTGGCGACCGGCAAGGTGCTGTTTTCGCTGGCGGCGGGCCTCGGCCTGGTGTACTTCCGGTATCCGGGCAAGTGGTTCGTGTTCGGGTTCATCCTCGTAACGTTGATGACGCCCACCGACGTGCTTGCGATTGCCCTCTTCAGGTTGATGAACGGCCTCGGCTGGGGAAACACCTTCCAGTCGCTTACGGTGCCGTTCTTCGCCAGTGCAACGAGCGTGTTCTTGTTCCGCCAGCACTTTATGAGCATCCCGCCGGAGCTGAGCGAAGCCGCCCAGTTGGACGGCGCGACGCCGCTGCAATTTTTGTTCAAAGTGCTCATCCCGCTTAGCTGGAACATCATCGGCGCACTGCTGGTGATTATTTTCCTGGACACGTGGAACCAGTATCTGTGGCCGCTTATCATCATCAACGACCAGGACCGGCAGGTGGTGCAGGTCGGCATCGCGCAGATGCACGGGATGTTGCAGCATGAATTTGTCTACGGCCCGCTGATGTTGGGCGCGGTGGTGTCGAGTCTGCCGCCGTTGACGATTTTCCTGTTGTTGCAGAAGCAGTTCATGAGCGGCTTCTCGATCACGCGGGATAAGTAGCGTGGATCCTTTTGGGGTGCGTAATTTCGCGGACGCGCAGAAGCGCGTTCCTACACATGATACCGCGCTTGTCGCACGTAGGGGCGGCCTTCTGGCCGTCCGCGACCCCAATATCACCAGCGTAACAGATGCCCAATCGGGAGCACCCACGCAGGTGCTCCCATACACCAAGCTACGCACTAACACACGCTGAACGGGCTGTTTGGCGCGTTCGACTTAACTGTTTACCCCACACCAAGAGGATGTGACATGGCGAACAAATTGCTGTTGTATATGGTCGATGGCGTTGCGGCGGAGCACTACGAGGCCGACCGCACGCGCTTCCCTAATTTTTATGCGCTGGAGCAGCGCGGCTTCCGTGTGAAGAACTTGCACTCCGTCGCGCTGGGCACGTCGTTGCCGGGCCGCACGGGGATGCTGACCGGCGTCAGTGCCGATGTGAGCGGCGTCTACGGAAACCTCATCTGGGGGGGCGAGAACTTCCGCTATGCCTCGCCGGATGATGTAGCCGTACCGACGATTCCGCAGCGCGCGAAAGAGGCCGGGATGACGGTCGCGTGTTTGGGCGCGGCGATGGTCCGCTTCGAAGATGCGCACACGGTCGTGCCGCCGTGGTGGATCGAAGGAGAAATAATACAGCGTGCGCGCGACACGACGCCGCAGCAGGGCGGCGAGGCGTGGCTAAAAGTTGCCGATGCCCCGGTGACCGACCGCTTCCAGAAGGCCTGCGACGCGTTCGGCATCCCTACAACGTACACCGACCTCCCCGAAGACACCCAACTGTACCTGCGCGCGCTCGTCCACGACCAACGGATTGCGGATTGGGTGAGCGCGATGGCAATCGCCGACGACGCCCCGGACGTTATCTGGTCGGAGTTCCTCGCGACCGATACGATTCAGCACTACTCTGGTTACAAAAGCGACCTCGCGCAGGAGTCGGTGGCGCAGGCCGATATGGCGCTGGGCAAAATCATCGGGCACCTGAGCCGCGTCGGCACGCTCGGCGAGTGGAACATCGCGGTGATGAGCGACCACGGCCACAGTGTCGTCGAGACGTGCATTTTTGGGAATGTGGTGCTGCCGGGGGTGAAGATCACACCGGAGGGGTGCAGCTTGCTGGTTGCCACCGATGACGCCGCCGAACTCGACCGGGTGACGCAAACACTGGCCGAATACGACGTGGAGCCGTTTTCGAATGAATGTGTGCCGCCGCAATATCGCGATACGGTGCATGTGTTTGTGGCCCCACCGGGGGTGAGCTTCGAGACGGCGCCGGAGGGCGTCACCGACCCGACGGGCGTGCCGAAGGCGATTTCGACACACGGCCTGAAGCCCGGGTTGCCTGGCGATGACCGTTTCGCGTTGTTTGCCGGGCCAGATGTGCCGCAGGGCGTCGTCGACGAGGCCGATCCGCGGCAGGTTGCGCCGACACTGGCGAAGCTGCTCGACCTCGACACGACGGACTACCCCACTGCGGCGTTGTTCTAGTGGCAAAACGGGCGAGGCAGGCAACCCTGACCGGCCTCGCCCGCAACAGGTTTAGCGGATGCCGCGCCTAAGCCCTACGAAGCGCCGGGCGTCTCTCCATGAGGTAAACGATGGGGATAAGCAGGCGGAGCCTGTCGGACAGTGGACGGCGGTGGGGATACCGCTCCTCGGGCGGTATCGCTGCGAGGTGACGTTGCATCTCCAACTGTTTTTCGATCTCGCGCTCGTGAAGCCGGTACAACAATAGCCATTCGTAGTAACTCATCTGGGGACCATCTCCATACAACTAATCTCATGATGGCAGCCCATTAC
>CAYSVE010000278.1:0-7517 GCA_964434365.1 uncultured Anaerolineaceae bacterium
GAACGGGTCGGGGTGGCCGTAGTAAACCGTGCGCCGCCCACCTTCGATGCCGAAATCCTGCCAGCCGTTGGGGCTGTCGAGCACCATCAGAAGTTCTTCCCAGCCGATTTGCTCGTAGCCGACGGTGTTCTGGATGGCCTGCAAGCGGCTCTCCCAGATGGCCATCACCACCGGGGCGAGGGCCGTGCCGCGCGCCTCGTCGAGGTCGAAGACGGTGCGCCCAGTCTGGAAGTTCACCAGGGCCAGCCAGTGGCTCACACTCGGCTGGAAGATGACCGGCTGCGCGACGTTGGCGTTGTTCGGCGCGATGTAGGCATTGATGATGCCCTGCGCAATGGTGCCGGATGACCCCGGCTCGCCGACGATGAACACCGGTCGGTCGTCCCAGGCCTCGCCGGTGACAGGGTTGTTGCCGCTGCTGCTCACCCGGTTGAACTCCGCGATGAGGCCGGGCATGTACTGGTCGCTCTCCGGCGCGTAGATGATGGTCACCTCGATGGCGTTGTTGGGCATCCGCACGCCGCCGGTATTGGCGACACCGCTGGGCTGTTCGCCGCCACACGCCGCGAGCAGGGTCGCGGTCAGCAGCGCGAGGAGAAGGGTGGTCAGTTTTTGCATGGGTTGGGTTCCTCATGGTTACGGTCTATGGCATCGACACGCGCGGCGGGGGGTTCGGCACACGGCCCCGTCCGCTGTGGATGCGGGTTGGTGCGCTATTATTATAGCTTGGGCGCCAAGTCCGCGCGTGGGTGCTTGGGCGCGTTTGTAGGGCGATTGCATCAGACCTAAGCCTTGGCGGCGAAATGGTTTCAAAGGCCGATGCAGTCTATTACTGGTCACCCTAAATTCCGCCATCTCGGCTGAGGGGCTGTTGCGCTTCACGACTCGGTCCGATGCGTACTGGGTGAGCAAATACTGCTGATCGGCAAAAGCCTTTCTGACAGCATTGTAATCGGGTGGCATCGGCTAATGTTCAATCTCCGCAAGTAGCCGGGCGGTAGCGTGCGGCCCGTATTACCGGTTCTGGTCGTACCACGTGAGCAGCGCCAACACACCAGACCGACCCGGCGCGGTGATGGGCGTCCCCGCCCCGGCCTGCACCGTCACGCCTGCGGGTGCGGCATCGGCGGCGAAAAGCGGCCCGACGGCACTCGCGGGTGCGGCGGGGTCGGTGGCTGGGCGCAGGCCGAATTCCGTCAGCGATGCCTGCCGCGCCTCGTTCATCACGTAGCGGCCAAATGCCTCGACCCCCGCGGCCTCATCGTCATCGACTACCGCCGGGTCATCCCAGCGCAGTAACGGAAAATCGAGCACGAAGGCGTAATCCGGGTAGCTGAGCACGATCGGTTCGCGGCCCACCAGCCCGTCGAGGTTCGTCAGCCATTGGCTTTCCGGCAAAAGCGCAAAATCGGCCACCGACGCGCCGCGCTGCGCCATCGCCTCGGCGGGGTCGCCACCCAGCGTGTTGAGGTTCGGCACGCTGTTGAGCACCGGTAACATCCACTCGCGGAAGGCGGGGTCGCCGGTTTCGGTGCTGCTAAGGGCGGTCGCGTCGTGGAAATCTGCCGCGCCGCTGAGCAACACCCCGAGGCCGCCCATCGATGAGGTGGGCGCATTAAACCCCAACTTGATGAAGCCCCAACTGGCATCGCCGCCGATGGCTTCCCAGCTTTCGAGGGCGGCGGCCTCGGCGATGGTGGGCCAATCGAAGGGTTGTGCACCGTCGGCAGTGACGGCGTTCACGCGGCTTTCGAAGCCGCCCCACAGCAGCGGCGTCTGCGCGACAGACGGCACCACCTCGGCGAACGGCACGCGACTATCGCTGGCTGTGTAGTCTATCGAAATTGTAGAGGCGGGTAACCAAAGGCTGGGCCGCGTGTTACCATCGAGGGGGCCGGTCACCCAGCCGATTTCGTTATCGTTCCACACATCCTGGTCGTCGACGACGGTGACGCTCACGGTCACGCGGCGGTTGGCATTGACGATCGTCTCGGTGGCGTTGAAGTCGCGCGCGACGGCCTGCGCCCAGCCTTCGATGAGGGGGTTCGCGGCGAGTTGTAGCTCGACCGGCGGGCGCTGGCGCAAAAATTGGCTCACGCCGATGACGGCGGCGGCCAGCAACACAAACACCACGATAGCGATTGTTCCGGTTCTTCTCATAGGGTTGGGGGTTGGGGGCTGTATCGGTTCATACCCTCTAGGATAGCATGATGGCTCGCCTTTTGCCCCCCAGCCGATGGGGTATTGGGCGCCTTGCCGGGTGCCGAAGCATGGGTCGGTGCGACGAGGTTTTTACCGTTAAAACCGTTAGTGCAGCCACAAGTTAAATTTGTAGCAATGCTTACTCTATTACATGTAATAAAACCAAGTTGACTTGTGGCGCAAATAACACTACTCTAATCTCGGCGATGAATTCAGAAATCGCTTACGCAAGCCGCAAGGCTAATGGGAGGGGGATGAATGCTCGAGGCTGCTTGCAACCATCGTTTGGGCTGCGAGAGATAAAGGCCATGGTACCTTATGGAAAAAGTTCCCAATAGCTGGCACAAACAACTTTTCGAGTGCTCGACGGATGGCATCGTCATCACCGACCGGCACTACCGCATACTCTTCTGGAACGATGCAGCCGCCCACCTCTTCGGGCTGCGCTTTGTAGACGTTGAGAATATGCACCTCCCAACCGTTTTAGGCCTCCCGGGCAATCCTACACAATGGACACGGGATGAGCATCCCTTTGTGAAAATCACACCGATCGAGCGTGAAGATGATCATCTGTTCGTGTGTGTGGAGCGCCACCCAAAACAGGCCAACAGTAGCGCTCTGCAAGATGCGATCAACCGGCAGGTTGTGGTGTCGCAGTTGTTGGCGCGCCTGCCCGGCACTGACATGACAGACGTTGTGGAGGAAGCGCTGCACCTGCTGTGGGAAATCACAGGTTGCGTGCGGAGTGGGGTGCTGTTGTTCGACTTCGACGAAGGCGTGGCGGATATCGTCGCCACATACGAAAAGACCGACGAGAGCACCTGCGCTACTGGCCTTAAACGGATGCCCATCAAGTTCCCCTGGCTGGTCGATATCCTCCGAAAGCACATCAGCCACCACGTGATGAACCTGGGCGCGCTCGCGTCTAAACACGAAAGCGAGGAACACCTTTTCGACCAGGGTATGCGGTCGTACTTTCGCACGCCTATTTTCGTCGGTGATGCGTTGGTGGGGATGCTCTTCGTCGATTTCGACCAACCCAACGCGTTTCGGCGGGCACACATCGACATCGCGGAAGATGTTGCCGCCATCCTGGCAGTCGCCATCCGCCATAACGAAGACCTCAGACAGGACGATCCGTCGTGGCTCGTGCTGCGTTATAGCGACACGCCGATGGCGATCTTGGACGATGTCGGGACGGTCGTGCGGCATAACCCGGCCTTCCGCCGGGCATTATCGTGTTGGCCTATCGATGGCAACAGCCTGACCGGCATGTTGGACCCCAAAGCTCACAGTGCGCGCGTCGATCAATTGCGCGAAGCGATACGGACGCACACCCCACATCGCACCCAGGTGGTGGTGGGCCAGGAGCGGGTGACGCTCACGATGGCAGTAGTGCCCGATCTGGGCTTCGTCGTCACGCTTACCGAACCCGAAGACCCTTACCGTAGCCACGCCCGCACGACCGAACGGTTATATCGAGACCAGTTGGCGAAGCTGATAAAGGTCGCCGAGCAGGACCTGCGCCGCCCACTGTCGACGATTTTGTCGTCGCTGGCGCTGATGGATGAGCGGTCGGCCCATATGCTTAAAATTCGACACGCCACACAGCAAATGCAAACCGCGCTAGATCGTGTGTCGGTGCTAGACGACACGCCGGCGGCACAAAATGCCGAAGCGCTGTGTTTGCTGATCGTACGCCAATGGCAGGAAACAAGCGATATTCCCATCACAATTGGCAGCTTTGGTGCCACCGAGGCGTACATCCTGCGGACCAACGCCTACCAGCAGATGATCGGCGAATTACTGGCTTTCGCGTCCTACACCGATGCACTCAAGCTAACACTACAACACGATGGGGGTAGCCTACTTGTGCAGGCCCACTACGCTGCAACGCAGACGCAGCGACAGATGCTCGACCCTGGCCGAATCTATCAGTGGGTCGTCTCGCTGGGTGGCAAAATGGCCTATAATGAGGAAATATCTGATACTGGAATAAATATTGTCGTCACACTTCCAGTTGAGTACCACGCTTAAAGGAGCTGCGTCTTGTCTAAGATATTGGTCGTAGAAGATGAAGAATACTTGTTGGATAACATGCTGGAGACGCTTGAGATTCGTGGGTACGACGCGACAGGCGCAACCAATGGCGACGAAGGTATTCAGCAAGCATTCGCCCTATTGCCGGACCTCATCATCTGCGACATTTCGATGCCCGGCAAAGACGGCTACATGGTGTTGATGGAACTGCGCAGCCACCCGCTCACCTCGCATATTCCGTTTGTCTTCGTAACGGCCCATGCCGACCGCGCCTCGCAACGCCATGGCATGGGCCTGGGGGCAAACGACTACCTCACGAAGCCGTTCCAACCCCAAGAGCTATTGGCGATGGTGGACACGCAAATGGGGTTGCTCGCCAGCCGCCGCGAGGCCGAGGAAGCCCGCCTGGATAGCCTGCGGAACAACATTATTTTTGCGCTACCGCACGAACTGCGCACCCCGCTAATGGGCATCCTTTCGGGCATCGAAATTATGGCGATGGACTTCGAAGGGAATCACGACCCGAAATCGCAGCGCGCGATGCAAATGCTGGAGATTATGAGCCGCGCCGGACTACGCTTGCACGCGTTGATCGAAAATTACCTCATTTATGCGCAACTGGAATTGATCGACACCGATGAGAACCGCCGCCGGGCGCTGTTCGGGTCGCGGTATTTGGCCACACCGGGCGAGATCATCACGCGCATCGCGCAGCGCGAGGCCGAACTCGCCAACCGCCAGGGCGACCTCGTGCTGAACGGCGTGGCCGATGTGCCGGTGCAGATGGCCCCGGATAACGTGAAGAAGCTCATTAGCGAACTGGTGAGCAACGGCTTCAAATTCAGCACCGAGGGGCAGTCGGTCACGGTCACGGTCGACGTACGCGCAACCGACTATCAAATTTGCGTGCAAGACAGCGGGCGTGGCATGACGCCCGAGGAAGTACAGCAAATCGGCGCGTACATGCAGTTCCAGCGGCAAATGTACGAGCAGCAAGGGGCCGGGTTGGGCCTCATCATTGCCAAGCGCCTGGTAGAACTCCACAGCGGTGAATTCACGATCGAAACCGGCGAGGGCGGCGGCACGGCCATCACCGCGACGTTGCTACGGGCCGAGCTAGAAACCTAGCCGTGCGCTAAAATCCAACGTGTTTGGATGAATCGCAGGAGAGACTCGATGGATTTCTAGAACAAAGTGGTAGTCGTGACCGGCGCAGCCGGTGGCGTCGGCAGGGTGGTGACCAAGCGCTACGCCGACGCCGGCGCACGGCTGTCGTTGTGGGAGCTGCACGGCGACCGCGCGCGCGCGATGATCGAAACGTACGACGCCCCCAAACCGATCGTCGTCGAAACAGACATCACCGACGAGGCATCAGTCGCGAGCGCAATCGAGAAAACGCAGGCAGAGCTGGGGCCGATCGATGTGCTGGCACACATCGCGGGCGGCTTCGCGATGCCGGGGCCGGTTCATGAGGGGCACCTCGACGTGTGGCAGAAGATGATTGCACTCAATGCGACGGCGGTGTACATCACCTGCGGGAAGGTCGCCGCGCACATGCTCCAAAACGACGTGTCAGGCTCGATTTGCCTCGTCGCGGCGCGCGCCGCGCTCAAGGGTGGGAAGAGCGGCGCGGCCTATGCAGCCAGCAAAAGCGCAGCCCTGCGCGTGATGGAAAGCCTCTCGGAAGAACTGAAGGACCACAACATCCGCGTGAACGCGATTTCGCCCAGCATCATCGATACGCCCGCGAACCGCGATGCGATGGGCACCGAAAACGCCGACAAATGGGTGACGCCAGACGAAATCGCCGAGACGATGTTGTTCCTCACCTCGGCGCGTGCGAGCGCGGTCACTGGCGCAAACCTCGAGGTGTACAAGCGCGCGTGAGTGAGACCGTTCACCAGAGCGCGCGTAGGGGCAGAGCCATGCTCTGCCCGTTTTTGTGTAACAAAAACCGACGGCGAAGCCGTCGCTACGCGCGCTATTCCGTGGCGGTCGGTTGTGGCTGCGATGTCGGTGTTGGCGTGAACATCGCCACCGTCGGCAGCGCGGTCGGTGCAATGACCAGTTGCTGAACCGCCACCCGCAACTCGAAACCCGCTCCTAAGTCGTACGCGTCGATGAGGGCAACCTGTGCCTCCTGCACCGCCTCCGGTGGAATAGCCGTTGCCGAGCGTAGGGTTGCAACAACGATCAATGCCGGCTCCACCGACTGTGCTTCCAGCGCGACAAACTGCGCCTCATCGAATGCTGTGCGCATATAATCTTCGATGTCGTTCAACTGCTCTTCAAGGGCGACATCGACGCGCGCCTGTTGGCTGAAGTTCAGCGTAAACGCCACGGTAGGGAAGGCCATCAGCGCGACGATAAGCCAGGATACATATTGCAGGCGGTGCATGCCGCTTTCCAGGTTTGGGCGCAACCCCAGCCAGAAGAACAGCGCCGTACTCACCAAGCTGATGCTGACGATGTTGATCGTCACGAGCAGTAACGCTCCCATCGCAAGTTGGTCTTCACGTAACGCGAGGTTGAGTCCGAACGTGCAAATCGGTGGGACGAGTGCTGCTGCGATCGCAACCCCAGCCAACGCCGCCGGGATGTCCTTGCGCGCGGTAGCATACGCGCCCACGATCCCCGCCGCAATTGCGACACCTGCGTCTAGCAGGGTCGGGCGGCTGCGTGCCAGCATCTCGGTTGTGGGGTTCTCCAGTGGCAGCACCAGCCCCGTCGCGATGCCGACAAGGGTCGCCAGCGCCACGCCAAGGAGCACCGTGCCGAGCGCGCGGCGGGCTAGTCGCAAGCGGGCTGTGCACAGGCCAATCGCAAAGGCGGTGATAGGGCCAAGCAAGGGAGCAACCAGCATCGCACCGATGACCACCGCCGCGCTGTTCTGCAACAGGCCGAAGGCTGCCAAAAACGCCGACACCGTGATGAGCACCGCGTAGTCGAGCGTCGGTGAGGCGGCCTCCTGCGCATACCACATAATTTGCTCTTGCTCCACGTCTGTGAGGGCCGGGCGCAACCAGCCCACCGCCCGCCGAACGGCCCGTGTAGGTGCGGCTTGCTGCGGCCTCCGTGCTGTGAGTAGCACCGGCCCCGCAGCGCGTTCCAGCAGGCGACGGCTGCGGCTGCGCACCAACCAGTGCCCCAATTCGCCGCCCCCGCTAAACCCGACGATAAGCATGTCGTCTTCATTAACGCGTGATAGCACCCCACTCGCGACATCGTAGCCATATACCACACGCTTTTTGCAGATGCCCGCCCCGTGTTCCCCC
>CAYSVE010000279.1:0-7511 GCA_964434365.1 uncultured Anaerolineaceae bacterium
TGTTGTTGCGGGGTGTAAATGGCTACTGCGGCGAGGCCGTCAGCAAGGCGTTGAAGTCGCTCGGCGCAAACTTCCCCACCGATGCCTACGCCGCGCTCGCAAAAGCCTTCATCGAGGCCGATTCGCCCGACGGCTGCATCGGCCTCATCGACCACATCACCGAAACGCGGGCCGGCGAACTCTACCCGCTGTTGGAGGAAATCATCAGCCACACCCGCCACGACGACCTGCATCGCTACGGCGCGGTGATGCTCGCCGCCAGCCGCGACCCCGCCCTCGTGGAAGCGCTCTACCGGCTGGCGAAGTTCGCGCCCGGCCCGCGTGTGCCCGCCTTCATCGAAGCGGTGGAGCTGACGACGGACGACGCGCGCGATGACCTGCTGGATATGCTCCGGCGGCGTTTATGAGGTGGGGCCGAAGATCCCTTCGAAGATTTGCGCGATGGCCTCGCCGAGTGGGAACTGATTCGCCGCCGCGACGGCAATCGCGATGATGACGATACCGACTACGGCATAGATGAACAGCCGCCCCAGCCCGCCAGGCTGCTCGCCAGTGGCGCGCCCCTGAACGCCACCGTGGCGCTCGGTCAGTTTTTGCCAGTTCTTCGGGTCGGCAAAGACCTGCACAGCCCGCTGCGGGGGCAATCCGCTCAGTTCCGCAGCGAGGTTAGCGGTTGCTACGTCTTCGCTCCAACTGTAGTCGAGGTACAAAGCGCTGCCCAGTTCGAGCGCAGCGTGGGCGTCATCGCCGCGCACATGATATTCGAAGGCCATATCGTGGTGACGCTGCGCTTTTTCGGGGTCGCGGGCGGCCCCGGGGACCGCCGCCGGGTCGGCTTTTAGCACAGCATCGAAGCTCGGCACCGAAGGCCCAGCAGCCGCAGCCTCGACTGCTGCTGATGCCGCCTCTTGCCGTTGTTGGATGTGCACACCGGCTTTGCGGGCATGTTCGCGCACCGCCGGGTCGGGGTCGCTTTTGTATATCTGAGAAAGCGTCTTCAGGGCGCGGCGGTCGCCAGAGCGAGCCAATACGCTAATCGCCTTCTTCCGCTGGTTGGGGTCATCGCTCTTTAGCTGTGAGACAATTTGTTCGCTCATGGTGGTGGGTGATCTGCCAGTCTACGCTTCGCACAATCCCCAAAAGCGTAAATGAGAACCGCCGATTAGGCGAGTGTCAATTGGTCCCATCCAGCCGAGCTTGTGCCAAACGGGCGTACTCGCGCAAGGCAGGGTCGGCATCGTTCTCGAAGGCCTCCACCAACCACGGCAGCGCCCCAGCCTCGGCCAACGAATCCAGCACGCGGTCGCGCTGGGCAGGCGGGGCATCCTTGAAGCGCATTAGCTCCGCACGAAACATCTGGTCCAGAAAAGCCATTTCTGCGTCGAAGCGTTCTTCATCCATCAGGGCGTGTCTCCGTTATTGTGGGTCTATGCGGCGCATCCGTGCCACCGTATCCATCGATGTGTCCATATCGGTGTCATCGGGCGCGGCGACCGGGCGCACATTATTCTCGGTGGGCAGTGCATGGGGGCGTTGCAGTTGGGCAGCAGGGGCAGTACACAACAGCATCTCCGTGAGCAAGTCGGTGAGGTCTTCGCGCAGCCGCTTGCGATACGCGCGCAGGGGTTCCTCGGCCATTTGGCCGTGTACCGTAAACGTGTACGACTCGTGAATCGCCTTACCGATGACCGTCATCTCCGGTTCCCAGTGGTCGAGCTTGGCCCAGTTGCCACCCCGCACCTGGTATAGCTCGAACAGAATACTTACCTCGCCGTGCTCACCCTGGAAGCGCACATCCAGCGCCACCGGCAGCATCGCATTGCGCTTGTTCACCAGCTTGCCGATGCGCTTGGCCAACCACACCGCCACGGGCTTCAGCCGCCGCTGGAGCTTGGGCGGGGGCAGTTGCTTCGTTGCCAACCGGTTGAGCTGCCGCACGAACTTCGCCGGCGCGAGCACCTGCGTCCGCGCCACGCGCCCGTACGTATCATACTGACTCACCCGTACGGCCCGCAACGACCAGCCATCGAACGGTTGCCCGTTGGTGCCCAGTAGCAACTTGCGTGCGTGCAGCGCCCCGTCGGTCTTTTCGGCGAGCACGCTGCCGTTCTGCGCGACATGCTGCCACATCTGGCGTCGGCCCTCGCGGCTGTTGGGGTCTAGCTGAGGGGTGTTGGCGTAGGGCGGCGGCTGCGCCCCGAACACCGGCTTCCGCTGGAACAACAAGCGCGGAATTAGGATCAGCAGCCACAACAGCAACAACAACACCGCGACCCCGCCTACCAGCACCGCAATCTGCGATGAACTGGCCGTGCTCAAATCGAAGGGCAGCAGCGCATTGACGGTTTCGATGATACCCGCCACCGGCGAATTCGCCGCAGGTGCACTCGCCGGTGGGGCCGCCCCCGGTTGCCACGGCGGTATGGTGATGCTCGTGCGCGTCGTCACCGGCTCGGCGATTTCGTCCGACGTCACACTGATCTCCAGCGGTTGAATACTGTCGGCGGGGAACTGGCTCACGGGCACGGTAAAGGTTTCGAACTGCGTCGCATTTGGCCCAATCGGCGGCAGGGTTGTCGTAGCAATGACGGTGGCATCGCCCAGGATGCGTAACTCGGCGGTAACCGGCTGTTCGCCGGCCTCATCGCTCGCGTTGAACACACTGAACTCCACCACGATCGACACGTCATCGTCGCTGATGCGCGGGGCCGACGTGAATACAGCATAAGTTGGCCCTTCGGCGGGCGGTTGCAGCAAAAACAGCAGCAGGGCGGCGAATACTCGAAACATGGAACCTCTCGGGGGCCTCGTACCTCTCCTTATCACCTCTCCATCATAAGGAAAAACGCGCCGCATTCCAAACTGGCGGTGGCAAGACGCATAGTTGTCATTTCTCGGTCACTTTACTGTCCCCTTATCGAGGACGAAAAGGGGCCTCTTAGCCGATGATGGGTACATCGAAAGCGATTACCCATAGGAGGCCGACATGCCGGGTCCACGTCCCGCAGTACAGCCGCCGTACATCGCCTAAGTCCCCCAAATAGGGAACATCGAAAACAAGCGCCCCCAACCCGGGGGCCTTGTCTTTTTCGGTAACGATTGTGACAAACGCCCCATACCCTGGGGGCGGGTTGCAATCTGTACAGGTAAGCGCCGACGACTACACCAACGCCCCCCCACCGAATTCCTCATCCAACGAATCGAGCAGGATTTTCTCCATGCCATCCCGCCGTTCGTCGTGGGGCATCGCGTCGCAGCGCGCAAGGCCCATGTGCAAGCACCAATACGCCTGTTGACGCTCGTCTCGGCCCAGGTGGATGTAAGCGATGGCATGCATCGCAGCCGCCTGTTGCAGCAGGTTGTTGAGGTCTTGCCATTGGCGTAGCGCAATCGTCATCTCGTGCATCGCCTCGTCATATTTTCCCATACTGTAGTACGCCAGTGCGAGGCTGTGCTGGGCCATCGCGCTTTCGAAGGCCAGGCCCAGCGTTTCGTACTTGGTTGCCGCCAGCATCAGATGATCCAGGCAGTTGCCCGGTTGGCCGTTCTCGTACATCGCGGTACCGAGGATGTAATGAAAGCGCGCCAAATCGCGGTGATGGGTTGGGTCGGCGAATTGGAGGCCGTAGTGCATCATTTGCTGCGCCGCAGCAAACGACTTCGCCACCCACAGCGCGTTAGCCAAGGCCCCCAGGCTGCGCACGCGTTCGGTCGTGCTGCCCAGTTTGTGCCAAATTGCCTCGGCTACCAACCCATGCAAAACCGCCTGGTTCATCGCGACCGGGTGGTCGGGTTGCTGCATCAAAATGTGTGTGTAGCGGAAGCAGCACGCATAGTGAAAGTGCGCCAGGAAAGTCGGGTTGTTTTCGTACCTGATCTCCAGGTCTTCCAGGTAAGCCTCGGCATCGATGACCTGCATTTTGTTCACGTGTAGCGTCCAAAACTCGACGATGAGCACTGCCAACCGCCCGGCGACATCGGGGTGCCTCCCCGGCCGCGCTTCCATCAAACTACGGAAGGCTAACATGATGTAGTTTTCCGCGAGTTCTGGCTGGGTGGTGATCTCAGACATCGCCAGGTACAGTTCGGCCTGCATCCGCAGGTTGTGGTCGTTGTTCCTGCTGTTGATGAACACGCGCTCGTAGCCCTTCAGGAGCAACGTCGACCAGCGCTCTAGCAACGGTTGGTGACGCAGGATCGGCATCAGGTCTGCAAGGACTTCCAGCGCGTCCTTACAGTAGGCATTCTTTCCATTCATAATCATGGATTGCAACGTATGAAAGACCGTCTCGGCGTGCTCGTTGAGCCATGTCACATCGTCGATGTGGTCATCGATTTCGGCAAACCGCGTGAGGAAGACCCAGTTCCGCTCGACAAAACGCTCGATCACATCGTTGCCGTGCCAATGGGCGATTTCCCACAACTGCTGAAGGCGACGATCCCAATCGCGCCAATGGTTCGAGTTTTGAACCTGCGGCAGCAGTTCCAGCAGCAGTTGCGCCGCGCGGTTGTCGTTGACGGTCAGCACCTTCGCGCTGAGCAAAACCTCTAGCGCGTCTAACAAATCTTTTTCGTGCCGATGTAACCAGGCGTGGTCGCGGTGCCACAATGCCTCGGCGGCGCAGGCCACCCAATGCGTCGGTTCGAACTCCGCACGAACCCAGTTTAGTAGGTGCTCGTCGGCAAGGTCATCGACATAAACGACAGCCGCGTACAGCTTGAGTTGCTGGTTGCGAACCTTCGGGTTCGTCAAAATCTTTTTGAGGGCTTGCTTAAATGCGTCTCTCAAAGTTTCCGTTTCGGGTGCGCCCAATGTCGCGAGGCGGGCGCGTTCCTCCGGGGTGAGGGGTAAATTGCGAGCAAGCTTGATGAGTGCCCGCAGCCGAAGGGAGTCATCATTTGCATCGGCGGATTGCAGCCAGTTCAACATCGCGAGAACCCTTAATCGTATACGATACACAGTATTCGATAGAGTGTAACACAGCGAGTTAGAATCAGGAGACCCCTATTATTACAATATATTTTAAAATATATCGTTAAGTGGTGATTTTGTCACAATCGGTAGCGCGGGTCGTTCGGCGCTACCAATCGGTTGTACCGTCGCTAGGCCCCGGCCACGATGCGGAATACGCTGCCCCGGTTGTAGTCGATGACATACAGTTCGCCGTTGGCGTCCTGCCCGAAGGAGCTTATCGTGAAGTTCGTATCCATCAACAGCTCGGCAGACCACGCGCCATCGGCAGTTTGCTGAGCGCTCCACAGTTGGCCGCTGCAATAATCGCCGTAGAGGTACTGCCCCACGAGCGACGGCACCGCCGCCCCCCGATACACATACCCCCCGGTCACCGAGCAGTTACCACCCGTGTGCTGGTACGTCGCGATGGGTGCAATGGCATCGGCGATGGGCGCAGCGCCGCTGTACGGGTTATTCGCCTCGAAGACGTTCCAGCCATAGTTGAGGCCGCCGGGGCTGCCCGCCGGTTCGTAGTTGATCTCCTCCCAGCGATTTTGGCCCACATCGCCGAAGTACAGGTCGCCGGTGGCATTATCGAAGCTGAAGCGCCACACATTGCGCAGGCCGTAGGCCCACACTTCGTCGGCCCCGGCATCGGTGCCCACAAACGGGTTATCCTCCGGCACCCCATAGCCGATGGTGCCCACGCTCACATCGATGCGCAGCAGCGTGCCGAGCAGGGTGTTCGCATTTTGGCCGTTGGCCTGTGGGTCACCACGGCTGCCGCCATCCCCCAGGCTGATGTACAGGTAACCATCCGGCCCAAAGTCCATATGACCGCCGTTGTGATTGGCGAAGGGCTGCCCCACCGTCAGCAGAATCTCCTCGCTGGTCGGGTCGGCAAGGCCGATAGCCGCTGTGCGATAGCGCGCGACGACGCTCTCGCCGACGGTGTTGGTGTAGTTGACGTAAAACGCGCGGTCGTCGGCGTACGTCGGCGAGAAGGCCAACCCCAGCAGGCCACGTTCGGTGTAGCCGTTGCCGAGTGCCTCCTGCGACACCAATGCCGAGATATCGAGAAAGGTCGACGTTTCGCCGTCCTCCATCATCAAGATGCGCCCGCCCTGCTCGACGATAAACAGGCGCTCGCTGCCATCGTGCGTCACGTACAATGGACGGCTCAGGCCCTCCGCGACGGCCTCGAATTCCAGTGTGGGTGCCTGCGCGCAGGCGACCGAGGCCGAGAGCGCCGCGACCATCAGGCAAACGATAGGTGCAAACCGCTTCATGCTGTAGTTTCCTCTTGCTTGCGTGTATTGGGTTTCGTTGCGCGTTGATTGGGTCGATGAGTGGCAATGGCACAAAGTGTACATGACGACGCGGCTTTCATCAGCGGGCAGTGCAACAAGCCGCTTACGGGCGGGTCGTATCGTGCGAGAGACTGTACGCAGTTGGGGGACCGCGGGTGCCGAGAACGGCGCCCCATGTGGGGATGCGCTTCTTATTCACCCGGTGTAGCGTTTACCCCAGGAATAACCCTACGTCGCGCCACACTCTGCGATAAAAAGTTTGGATTTTGGGATAACTTGCGATAACCCTACGCTCATCCAGGGGGCTTGCGGGGTGGTGCCCGCCTGTGTTATGCTCTGCGGAGTGAACTGCTACGACCGCGCCACAGGGTTGTTGCAGCTTTTGTGTTGACACGCCCCCGCTTCTACAGTATACTACCTGTTCACCAAAATTTTCCCCCGCCAAACAGACGCGACTGATCCGTCTCGTGCTTGATCGACTGACTGAGGAGCGGTTCATAGTGCAACATCCAAGGCGTGTCAAGAATTTCGCACGCGCGGCACACGTGCAAGCGTTGCCGTCACTCATCGAAGTCCAGTTGGACTCGTACCAGTGGTTCATCGAAAACGGCCTGACCGAACTGTTCGATGAGATTAGCCCTATCGAAAGCTTCAACGGGAACCTCCGGCTGTACTTCCCGGGTAGCAGCCGCGAAGCGCAAGAGTTCGACCTGACATACTGGTTCGAAGAGCCGAAGTACCCCGAGAAGCTGTGCCTTGAGCGCGATATGTCCTTCGCCGCGCCACTGTATGTGCGCGTCGCGCTGGTGAACCGCGAGCAGGGCGATGAGGTCATCACCGCCGATATTTTTATGGGCGACTTCCCTGTGATGACCGAGAAGGGCACCTTCATTATTAACGGCACCGAGCGCGTCGTTGTCAGCCAGTTGATCCGCTCGCCGGGCGTGTACTTCGACGCCGAAGAAGACCGCACCACCGGTCGGCGTATGGCGAACGCCAAGCTCATCCCCGACCGCGGCGCGTGGATGGAGTTCGAAACGCGCAAGAACGACAACCTCGCCATCAAGTTCAACCGCAAGCGCACCGTCCCCGTAACGGTTTTGTTGCGCGCCCTGGCCGCCGTCGATGACGGCATGCCCGAGGAACTGTCCCCGATTAAGGAGGGCACGGACGAGGAACTGTTCGCCATTTATGCCGATACCGACGACGACGAGCTGCACCGCTACCTCGAGAACACAATCAAAAAC
>CAYSVE010000280.1:0-7504 GCA_964434365.1 uncultured Anaerolineaceae bacterium
CATGCGGACGATCATACCGCATTCATCAAATTTAGCAAAGAGATTAACGACCTCATACCATGCTCTTATGTTTACTTAGCGATGTTGGCGTAAGGTATGTTCATGTATCGTCGTCCAATTTATGTCCACTGCAATGCGTGAACCCGCACGCACCACCCAACGGAGCAAAACGTGAAACTGACAACCTATACGCAGGTGAGCTTGTTCGAAGACCTGAAACCGCACTGGAACGACCTCGTCGCGCGCAGTATGGCGAATACGCCCTTCGCGATGTGGGAGTATGCCGAAGCGTGGTGGGAAGCCTACCACCCCGGCGACCTGTGGGTGACGACTATCCACGACGACGAAGACAAACTGCTTGCCATCGCGCCGTGGTTTTTGCAGGAGCGCGTCGTACGGACCATCGGCCACTACGATGTGACCGACTATATGGACCTGATTATCGACCGCGAGCACACGACCGAGGTCTACGAGACACTGGCACAGTTCCTTGCCGATAGCACCAGCGTCTACGACAGCATCGGCCTTGCGGATATTCCTGAGGAGAGCACGACCTACACCGAGTTCCCCGATATTTTGCGGGCGCACGGCTTCGACGTCAGGTTCGAGCAAAACGACGTTTGTCCGGTCATTCGGCTGCCGGGGAGCTTCGACGATTACTTGAGCATGACCGACAAAAGCCAGCGCAAAGACATCAAGCGTAAGTTGCGCATCGCAACCGGTGGCGAGTTCGACATCGACTGGTACATCGTCGGCGACGAACACGACCTGACGGAAGAAGGCGAGGCCTTCAAGGCGTTGATGGCCGCCAGCGAAGCCGAAAAGGCCGAGTTCTTGCAGAACGAGCAGCATGTCGCGTTCTTCGATGCGCTGCTGCCACGCGCCTACGAGGCCGGTTGGTTGCAACTGGCATTTCTGACGGTGGATGGCACACGGGCCGCCGCCTACCTCAACTTCGACTACGACAACCGCATCCTGGTTTACAACAGCGGCCTGGACCCCGAGAAGTTCGGGAAGTTGTCGCCGGGCATCATCTTACTGGCGTGGAACATCGAGCACGCCATCGACAACAAGCGCGCAGAGTTCAACTTTCTGCGCGGGGACGAGGAGTATAAGTACCGCATGGGCGGCGAAGACACGCGCGTGTTCCAACTGAATGCGGTGCGTGCCTGACAAATTCCTGTGAGTGAGAGTATGTGGGGAGTTGAGAGAACTGTGACGTTACAGCGCATTGCGATGCTGAGTGTGCATACTAGCCCGTTGGCCACGCCTGGCGGCAAAAAAGTCGGCGGGATGAATGTGTACGTGCGGGAACTATCGTTGGAACTGGCGCGGCGCGGTGTGAAGGTGGATATTTTCACCCGCCGCACCGATGCCGCCGATGAGGCCGTTGTCGAGGAGGCATTCGGCCACCCGAACGTGCGTGTCGTGAATATCACTGCGGGGCCAGTCGGCCCGCTTGGCCCCGAGGCGATTTACCCGTACCTACAGGAGTTCACCGCTCGTGTGATTGCCCTCTCGACGCGCGAGGGTAGCCGCTACGACATGGTGTATAGCCACTACTGGCTCAGCGGTTGGGTCGCGAACAAGCTGAAGGAAGTGTGGGGCACCCCCTTCGTGCAGATGTTCCACACACTGGGCCACATGAAAAACCGCATCCCGTCGGTGATGATGCCTGTGCCCAGTGTGCGCATTACCCTGGAAACACAAGTTGTGGAATGGGCCGATATGCTGGTGGCGGGCACGCCTGCCGAACAGGCACAACTGCTGTGGCTTTATCGTGCCGACCGCCGGAAGATCATCGTGGTGCCGCCGGGCGTCGACCCGCAGCGCTTCCGCCCGATCAGTCGTGACGCTGCCCGCGAGCAGTTGGGCCTGCCAAAAGACCGCGACCTGCTGCTATTCGTGGGGCGCATCGAGCCACTGAAGGCCGTAGACAGCATCATCGAGGCGCTGAGCTTGCTGAAGGCCGAACAGCCCAAACTACTGAAGAATACCCATTTCGCCATCATCGGCGGCGACCCCACCGACCCCACCGACACGGATATGGCCGCACTGCGCACGATGACGGTCGAGATGGGCCTCGAAGATTACGTCGACTTCCTGGGCGCAAAGGACCAGAGCGCGTTGGCCGTCTACTATGCGGCGGCAACTGCGGTGATTATGCCATCGGAGTATGAGTCGTTTGGGATGGTCGCGCTGGAGGCGATGGCGAGCGGCACACCTGTCATCGCGTCGGAGGTGGGCGGGCTGGCCTACCTTGTGCGCGACGAAAAGACGGGGTTCCTCGTACCGGCGCGCGACCCGCAGCGGTTAGCGAAGGGTATCGCCAATATGCTCACCAACCCGTTGCAGCGCGAAACCATGGGGATACAGGCTGCCGACCTCGCACGGAAATATGCGTGGTCGGCAATTGCCGATCGACTGCTGCCACACTTCGAGCGGTTAGCAGCTTGTGGACAGATAGCCCACGTTTAGCCCCCGTACGCGTTCGGGGTGTCGGAGGTGGTTACGTCGATGTACGGAGCCTTCTCCTGCACCTCAAGCGCCTCCTCTTCATCCATGATGCGCTGGCCCTTGTGGTACAGCGTGTCGTTGAACCCATCGTAGCGGTAGCGACGGTTCACCCAGCCGTACAGGTTGTGGAAAAACATCACGTTGAACTGTAAGGCACTGTCTTCGGGGATCAATTTTTCGTCCACGATCCACACGGGTGCATACTGCTGCAAGTGCGGAATTGCCTTGGCATCGCGCTTTTCGTGGACGCTTTTGTCGAATGCTTCGATTTCAGACATTGTTTGTGGCCTGTCTCGTCTTTGTTAAGTGCGCCCGTATTGTAAACAGAGAGGTTTTTCTCTGCCAGTATACTGCGCAAAAAAGTGTGCTAGAATGTGCGCGATTAGCCGCGATACCCACGGAGAGCACTTTCGATGAAAATATTTCGTCTCGCGCGCGAGCGCCTTGGGGTCATTGCTGGGGTCATCGGCGATGTTCAGGCGAAGGTGATCGCTGTGCTGCTGTATTGGACGGCGGTTTTGCCCTTCGGCCTGGTGTATCGCTTTACGGGTGACCCGCTACGGCGCAAGCTGCCGTCGAACACGAGCTACTGGATGGACCGCGAGGCCGTTTCGACGGAGCTTACCCAGGCGCAAAAGCAAGGCTAACCATGTACATTCTTGGCATTTCCTGTTTCTACCACGACTCGGCAGTAGCCCTGCTGAAGGACGGTGAACTCATCGCCGCTGCGATGGAAGAGCGCTTTACACGGAAGAAGCACGACAGCAGCTTCCCCGAGCACGCCATCGACTTTTGCCTGAAGCAGGCGGGCATTCGTGGCGAAGACCTCGATTACGCCGTGTTCTACGAAAAGCCGCTCGTGAAGTTGGAGCGCATCCTGCTGACGACGCTAAACACGTACCCCCAATCGGCAGGCGTGTGGCGCGACGCGCTGGTAAGCTGGCTCGACGAAAAGCTGTGGGTGAAGAACTTCATCCAGCGCCACCTGAATATCAAGTACGACCGCGTGTTGTTCTGCGACCACCATATGAGCCACGCGGCGAGTGCGTTTTTCGCCAGCCCGTTTAAGCAGGCTGCTGTGCTCACCGTCGACGGCGTCGGAGAGTGGACGACGACCACGCTCGGTGAGGCGACCAGTGTTTGGGACGGCGACACCGAGGGTGAGAACAAAATCGAGTTGTTTCAGGAGCAACGCTTTCCGCACTCGTTGGGCTTGCTTTACAGCACATTTACGGCGTGGCTCGGCTTTCGGGTGAACAACGGCGAGTACAAAGTTATGGGGATGACACCCTACGGCGAACCGAACTACCTCGATGAGGTGCGGCGCGTCGTGTCGTTGAACCCTAGCGATGGCAGCTTCAAGCTCAACCTGGATTATTTTGGTTTCCAGCATTCCACCCATCAGAGCTACAGCCGCAAATTTATCGACCTATTCGGCGAAAAGCGCGACCCCGATGCAGCGTTCTTCACGACGAATACGGACCCCGCGACGGCCAGCGCCAACCGCGACGCCGCCGAAAAGAACCAGTACTACGCTGATGTCGCGGCGAGCATCCAGCAGGTGACGGAAGACGCGCTCATCAACATTGGCAACTACCTGCACAGCCGCACCGGCCACAACAAACTCGTGATGGCGGGCGGCGTGGCGCTAAACACCAAGGCGAACTATCGCCTGCTCACCGAAACGCCGTTCGACGAAATTTATATTCAACCGGCAGCCGGTGACGATGGCGGCGCGTTGGGCGCGGCATTGTGGGCGCATCATATCGTGTTGGGCAAGCCACGCAACTGGGTGATGCCCCATGCTTACTGGGGCCAGGAGTTCAGCGATGGCGAATGCCGCGATTTCCTCGACGAAATCGGCGCGACGTACGAAAGCTACGACGACAAAATCGATGACATGATCGACCGCGTGGCGGACGACCTCACGCAGCAGCAGGTCATCGGTTTTTACCAGGGTCGCTTCGAGTGGGGGCCGCGCGCGCTGGGGAATCGCAGCATCCTCGCAGACCCACGCAGCGCCGAGATGAAGGAAATCGTCAACACGAAGATCAAATATCGCGAGCCGTTCCGCCCATTTGCGCCGGTCATTTTGCGAGACCGGGCGGCGGAGTACTTCGAGTACCCCGGCGTACAGGACCACGAGGCCCCGCGCTATATGCTGATCGTTAGCCCCATCAAGGAAGACAAGCAGGACAAAATCCTGGCCGTTAACCACGAGGGCACCGGGCGACTACAGGCTATCGACCGCGAGACAAACCCGCGCTACTATGATGTTGTGGCCCGCTTCGGCGAGGCCACCGGGATACCGATCGTGCTCAACACGTCGTTTAACCTGCGCGGCGAACCCATCGTCACCAGCCCGCGCGACGCCTGGAACACCTTCAAGAACAGCGACATCGACGTGTTGGTGCTCGGGTCGCACATCGTTCGTAAGAATTAGAGGCGAAAGTAAAAACTCATGACCGACTTCTTCGCTCGTATGGGCATTTTGGGGGAACTGATGCAGTTCCTGTGGACACGCAAGCTGTACTGGCTCATTCCGATGGTTATCGTCGTGGTGGTTTTCGGCGTGCTGATCTTCCTCGGCAGTAACCCCGGCACGCAACCGTTCATCTATTCCATTTGGTAACGATGACCGCACAGCAAATCGTGTATGTAGCCGGGGTCGCCTTTTCGGTGATCTTCGGCTATTTTACCGCGCGCAGTGCCAACCGCCGCGAGGCGGTTTATGGCGGCCCCCCCGCGCAGGCCGCTCATTACGTCGCCGCTGCTGCGATGACCGGACTCCCGCTTACGGTGCTTGCCACGGCGATTACCAGCGGATTGCTCGCAGCCGTGAGCACTGCGCTCGTGTTCCTTGCTTTCACGTGGGGTGGGCTGTTGACGTTCGCGTATTTCGAAGGCCCGGCCCGCGAGGCCGCCCTCGCGGCGCAGACTGACCGAGGCTGGACGGAAGAAGACGCACGTAGCTCCGGCTTATGACGCAAGGCGACGAACAGGCAGCAGAAGACGCCCGCCAATTTACGGCAGCAACCATCCGTCAGGTCCTACAGGACCAAACGATGGCATCTCTGCTGTCCGTCAAAGAGCGCGAAGAACTTATCGAACAGGTCTCGTCGATCCTCCCGGCGGGCAACGTCTTGAACTTCGTGCTGAGTGGCATCACCAATGCGAACTCCCGCACGCACTTTGCGTCGGGCCGGTCGCACGTCAATGCGCTGTTCAACGGCCTCAACGTCATGCGGAACAACGTTGTGTACCGGATGATGTTCGCTGGCCCGGCGACGATCCTCGCGGGGTACAACATGCTGCTGAACCTCGTGGGTGCGAACCAGGAGGAGTTTTTGCCCGATGGGGTGTGGCAGTTTTACGTCGAGTTCGGCCTGCGCGAAGATGCGGCCCATCACCAAAACGAAACCATCGGCTTCCACCGGGCAATACGCCGTAACCCGAACACCCCTACCGAAGCGCATCAACTGACTGCGTGGTGCCTCGCCGCGTTGGGTCTGCTGCGCGATTACGACGACCTGCTCGAACAAATTTGGGTGGAAAGCGTTTGGCTAAAAACCTTCGAAGATACCACCGGGCGCACGGGCCTCAACCGGCGCTGGCAGGTGCAAAGGCCTTTCGCCGCCCCCGATGACCAGACGCGAATCGTGGACCATCGCAGCGCCCAGTTCGATGCGTTCTGCGAGAAGGAAATCGCGCAGACATCACCCGAAGCCATGCGCGCCTTCCATGAGGTGTGGAATAACCCGGCCAACATGGAAGAACGCGGGCGGCGCATTCGCGCGTACGTACGGCAGATGACCATCTTTCGCTACTTGGAGCCGGGCGACTACAGCGAGGAACGCCACAAAATTCAGCAGGATGACCTCGTGCTGGGTGTCATCTACGAGGACCGCTATCATTTCATCGTGGTGAGCGACCCCGCCGACCCGGCAACCGTCGGGCGGGTGTACACGCAAGCGACCAAAATTCTACAGGACAGTGGGCCTCCGGCGGAAATCGACCTGCTGCTTGTGAATGCACCGCGCTCCAACCAGATACGGCTGCGAGGGCAAATCCCTAAGGAGCAACGGCCCCAACTCGACTACCTCCGCCATGCGCCGGTGATCATCAACTGGGATGCGGCGCTGCAAAACCAACCGCTGACGTTCATCCGCACCGGCAAGCGCGGCATCGGCGACCACGCCATGACGATGTTTCGTACCGACCAGAGCATGGTGTTCGACTTCTCGCACATCTTCTTCGATGGCCCGCGCGCGATGGCCATCGCCGAGATGCTCAACAACGAGGCGATACGCTTCATGGACAACCATCAGCATCAGATGAGGTTGGGCGCAGCCGCCGACCCCATCGTGCCCGATCTCTCGTTCTCACCGCGGATGAAAGCGCTCGCGGCGCAGCAGCCGATGCCCATCAACTACATCTCGGCAGAGTTCGGCACACCGATCGAGCCATTGCAGCGCCTTCGCCGCGAGATGACCAACCGCACACGCCTCGCCACCCGTCTGACGATTAACGACTTGCTAGTGTTGTATCGCACGGTGTTCAACCAGTACTACGAACCCTCTGCGGAACTCCGCGAAGCCCTCGACACACTCCGCCTGAAGAAACGCAATCTCGCGCGTGACGTCGATGACATGTTGGCGAAGCTAAAAACGACGAATCCTTCGCTGCTGATCCCGATGGACGCATCGATGGTGGACCCCAAAGAGCGCCTATTCCCGACGACGTTTCGGAGTCCCCTGCCGAACTTCCGCGATGAGCACGATTCGCTGCTGCGCCTGTTCGAAAGCGCGACCTCGGGCGGCTTTTTCAGCAGCTTGTTGGGGGGGCGGCAGCAAACCACCTTCAACGAAAAACGCGCGGACTACCTCGGTTACCTCGATGCGTTTAGCAAGGTGATGGCCCGCTATCGCGAAATTGCCAAAGAAGGCAACAGCATGAGTTCGGCGGCGGTGCGGCTCATCGCGGGCTT
>CAYSVE010000281.1:0-7480 GCA_964434365.1 uncultured Anaerolineaceae bacterium
CACACTGTTCATAATGTCTTGGCATGAGGAAGACATCGCATCCGGCATAGATACGCTGCGCAAAAGCGAGGTCGAATTGAATGTAGGTCCGGGCCTTCTCGGGGAAGTCCAGGCCAATTTGTCCCAGCGCAGTAGTTAAATCGGGCGCGCCAGTGCCCAATGCCACGAACTGCATATCGGCTTCGGTGAGTAGTTGCCGTACCGCTGGTATCGCCATATCGATGCCTTTTTGCCACTCGACGCGGCTCACCAACCCCATGAGCATCACATCGTCGCGCACTGGCAAGCCGAGTGATTCCTGCAAGTTGCGCTTATTGGCAATCCGCTTTTCGCGAAAGTTGTCTGCATCGAAGTTGCTAGGAATGTTTGCGTCTATGGCTGGGTCGAACTTCTTGACGTCGATGCCATTGAGAATGCCCGTCATATTTTGCCCACGTGTGCGAATGAGGTCATCCAGGCCATAACCCATGTAGGGGTACTGAATTTCGATAGCATGGCGTGGGCTAACCGTTGTAACCTCATCGGCATAGGCGATACCCATCGCAAGCATGTTGTCGCCCAGGTTGCGCTGGAGCAAATCGGGGTGGTTGCGGCCAGGGATACCGAGTTCGTACAACCAGCCACCGATGTAATTGCCCTGATGCGCCATATTGTGGATCGTCATCACGCTGCCCGCGCGTCGCCAGTGGTCCTCGCTGGCTGCCTCTGCGAGCAAAAATGGCACCATACCTGTGTGCCAGTCATGAGCATGGAAGATGTCTGGAAACCAGCCCTCGCGGGTGTTGAGTTCCCAGGCGGCGGCCAGCACGATCTGGTTGAACATGATGAAGCGGGGTACATCCCAACTCCAATCTGTGTAGACGGAGTTACCCTGCCCGAAGTACGGCCATACTTCCACGAAGTAAAACGGTACCCCGTCCTGTTCGGTGAAGTGCAAATGCACGTCAGCAGTGCCATCCTGGCGCGTAAACTGGAAGGTAGATAAATACTCGATGCCGTGGCGTTCGCGGTCGACGGTGCCGTACATCGGCATGATCACGCGCGCGTCGACCCCCTGCCTGCGCAGGGCGGCTGGCAACGACCCGGCAGCGACAACGTCGCCCAGGCCGCCGACTTTTGCAAACGGCGAGGCCTCTGCTGTGGTGAAAAGTATATTCATTTTTGTCCTAACGTTTGCCGAAAATCCGATAGTCAATATCTGCGAAGACTTTGTCCAGTTCCCACAGTTCGTCTGCATATGCACGATCGGGCATTTTGGCATCTAGGCTATCAGCAAGCTTGCCGAAACGCTCCAGGTGTTGGTTAAACCGCTGGATAGCGTATTCGCGAGCTTGCCCCGTCGTCACCAAAAACGGCCAGTCGCTGCTTTGCGCCAGCAGGAATTCGCGTGCGGCCTGGTTCAGCACGGCTTTTTCGTCTTCTGTGGGTGCCTGGAAGTTCGCCACCAGGGCTTGCATCCGCCGCTCCGATTCATGAATCGGCTCCCACATCCATGCCACCTCGCCGTTGTTCCACGTGAAGTGATTCCCCCCTGCACCCCACGAGCCTTCGGGGATTTCCAGGGCTTCGCGTGGTGGATGCTGCTCGAGGTATTCGCCTGCCGTCATCATCTCGATTTCCTGGCTCTCGTGCAGGTGACGCAAAACCTTGCCCAGCCACGACACGCCCTCGAACCACCAGTGGCCGAACAACTCGGTGTCGAAGTTCGCAGCCACGATACCGAAGCGCCCCTCCGACTCGTTGTGATACTCGCGGAGCAAATCGCCGATGAGGTGTGCGAAATGCTCGGCGTGCTGCTCGACCTTGTACTTCGCCCAATCTGGGTGGTAGTGGTCTTTGAACGCGAGGTCGACGTTTTCACCTGTGATGCGCCAGAACTGCAAGCCGCTGGTCCCGGCTTTTTTGTGGAACTCGCGATAGTCGAAGTCGCCGGGGTAGCCCCATTCCTCGCTCCACACTTGTTGGACACTCGGGTTGTTGCGCCCAATAATTTGCACGCTGGACTCGGCGACCGTATACGGCACAAATGGCGTTGCTGTGCGCTCTGGGGTAGCCGCGGTGTCTGGAATGTCGTAGCGGCGCTTGATGTCGCCGTACGGGCCGAGAATATCGCCTGCCGCAATGCCGACTGGTTTACCGCCCGTGACGGTGTGTGTTTCCGTGAGGAAGAACTTAAGGCCTAGCTCGTCCAGGATGGTTTCCATGCCCGGGCGGTAGGCGCACTCTGGCAGCCAAACACCGCGTGGTGTGCTGCCGAACAACCGCTCGTAGCTTTGCATACCCAGCTTCAGTTGGCCATAGAGCGTGCTCTCTTCGCTAAGCAAAGGCAGATACGCATGCGTGGCCGCACTGGTGATGATTTCGAGCAGGCCGTCATCTTGCAATTGCCGAAATGCGCCGATGAGGTCGCGGTCGTAGCGCTCGATGAATGAGGTGCGAATGCCGATATACCAATCGCGGTACCACTCTGCGAGGTAGCGCAGATGGTCATCCTTGTGATCATCACTTTCGAAATGAAGGATGTCGCGCTCGGCTGCCTCGATGCGGTTATCGAGATACTGCTCGAAGTGCTCCAGCACAAGGTCATCGGCGAGTTGCTCGGCCAAGATGGGGGTGATGCCCAAAGTGAGCTTGCAGCCGATTTTTTCGGCTTTCAAGTCGTTTAGGGTGTTGAGCAGTGGGACGTAAGTCTCACTGGCTGCCTCATGAATCCACTCTTCCCCGTGCGGCCAGCGCCCGGCCAGGCGTGCGTACGGCAGGTGACTGTTCAGGACAAAGGTAAAGGCTCCAATTGCCGACACGGGTTACAGCTCCTGTTCCCCAACAAACAAATCGTTTTCGTCTACGGGGTTGGGATTGTAGCCCTTCGGTTCTTGCAGATGCAAGGCATGGTTAGGCTGCTGGCAGAACCAGCGTGAAAATACTACCCTGCCCAGACGTACTGTTAACCTGCAAATGCCCTCCGTGGGCTTCGGCGACGGTGTTTGCCACGAAAAGGCCCTGGCCTAGCCCACGGGGGTCTAGCAATTTGCCATCGGGCGTGCGCGGTTCGCCACGGTAGAACCGCTCGAAAATGCGCGGGAGGTCCTTTTCGGCGATGCCAACCCCCGTATCGATCACCTGAATGGCGATTTGCTGATCGGCGTTCAAGCCCAGCGTAAGGATGATGCGACCATCGGGTTCGGTGTAGTTGATACTGTTCTGCACGAGGTGCCCAAGCGCCCAACGCAGGCGCTGATCATCGCCATGTAGTTGAATGCGGTCCAGGTCTCTCGCCCACACCGCCACATCGAGCCGCTTTTTCTTGAGTTCCGGCTGCATGCCACCAATCACCGTCCACGCGAGGGCTTCGAGGTCGACCGGGTCTCGGCGGATGGTAAACGTGCCGGATGTCATCTCGGAGATGTCCAAAAGTTCTACGACCATACGGTCCAACACATCGACATTTCGCCCGAGGGTTTCCAACATTCGGCGTTGCGGTGGTTCGTCGCCCAGCGCACTACTGAGCACATCGCTTGCGCCCTTGATGACCGTCATCGGTGTGCGTAGTTCGTGCGAAATCGCCGTGACGAACTGGTCCTTCAATCGGTTGCCCAGGGCTTCCTCGGTCACATCGCGGAGCACGATTAACGTACCGATGCGTTTACCCTGGCTATCGGCAATAGCTGCAAGCTGTGCGCCGACGATACGATTGTTGATCTGCATCCGGGCTGGCTCACTGAGTGGCACCAGTTCGGAATCCAACTCGTCGACATCGCGGTAGGCTTCGAACAAGCGGCTGAGTTCGCTCTCTTCGAAGGCCTCGATGCCGCCTAGCAAGCGGCGGGCACCGTCGTTGATGTGCAGCAAGTCTCCGTGCACATCTTGCATGATGATGCCCTGGTCGATCGTCGCCAGGATGCCATTCAGGCGTTCCAGTTCGTCGTCTCGGCGCGCAAGCATCTTCTGGAGCTGTTCGTTGTGCTCCGCCAGTTGCTTGTTGGCGCGCTCCAGGCGCTCCAAGCGAGACCGCTGGGTGAGGCCGCGATATAATCTGCTGAAGATCGAATTCGTGGCCATGCCCAGCGAGTTAACGCGCTGGAGGACGCCGCCGATCTCTTCGGGGTTCGGGGGTTCGTTAGGCGTTTGCAGCTTGCTTGTCCTCGATAACTCTTTCCAGAATGCTACGCAGTTGATCGAAATCGGGCAAGGGCTTGCTGATGATGCGATCGGCACCGTCGGTGAGCATTGCTGCCCGCTCGTCATCAGTCAGCGAAAAGGCGGTCATCAGCACGATCGGAATGTGCAACAGTTGGGGTATCTCGCGGATGTGATGCGCCACCTCATCGCCCTTCTTGCCGGGCATGCGGATGTCCATCAGCGCGAACTCGGGCAACGGGCCACTGTGGCTACCGTCTGCGATCGAGTCGAGGTAATCCCAGGCCTTCTGGCCAGTTTCGAACGTAATCGGTTGGTGTCCCCACACCTGGGCCATTGTGGCCACCAGGTTGCGAATATCGGCTTCGTCTTCTGCAATCAACCAATTCACAAGAGCGTTCCTCCTGTAAAATCCAGCATAAGTTGGCTTGATTATACCGAAGATCGTCAAGGATGCCTCAATTTTGTTTGCCGATTTTAACGGGGGCGTATAATATCGTGGGCGTGCCCACGAAATGTAATGCGTACTCTGGGGATGCCACGACGCAAAATGGACGATGTTCGTTACGCGGCAACAATTTTGTGGTACTCTCAAACCTGAAATGGCGTGTCGGTCGCTGGGAGCGCCCACACCCACACATTTGTAGGAGCACGTCACGAGATTATGGGACACCACGGTTATAGCCACGAGGAGGAAACCTTTGTCCACCTGGATGGTTGTTGAGGACGAGCCGGATATTTACGAAGTTTTGCTGGCCATGTTCGAGATGTGGGGCATCGAAGGGGTTGCCTTTGTCGATGGCGAGGAGGCCGCTGCGTGGATCGATGATGTCGACCAGGGGAACTTCCAGGGAGAACTGCCAGAACTCGCCCTGCTAGATATCCGCCTACCCGGCAAAATTAGCGGTACCGACATCGGCGCACGCTTGCGCGAGAGCACCGTGTTGGGCGACATCGCCATCGTTATGAGTACCGCCTACAAGCTCTCCCCCGAGGAAGAAGGCGAAGTTGTGAAGCGTGCAGGTGCCGACAAGCTGATGTACAAGCCAATGCCACGCTTTGATGAACTCCAACGGATTTTAGAGACGGTCATCGCAGAGAGACGCGCGAAAGTCTCCAACAAATAGTTGTCGGGTATGCAAAATACGGCACCATCTCGTTCACTTGCCCGTCATGCGCGGCAGTTGCTCCTTGCTAGCTATCTTGTCGTTGCAGTCGGGATATTTTTCGCGGCAGTGGGTCTCGTACTGTTCCTCGTGCCTGTTGCTGCGCCCGGTACGGCAGCTGCGGCGTTCGTAGGCGTTGCGAAGAACGTCCTGCTTGTCCTCGGTGTGTTGATCGCACTCGTCGGCGGTGGCATCGCCATTCGCGCGCTCACCCGTCGTCGCGAAAACGAAGTAGCGTACCAGGTTGGCGCATTTCTGAAATCCTACCTGGATGAGCGCTATCGGTTTATCCGCAACATCAATCGGCCTGGGCTGGGGTATATCGACGCGGTGTTAGTCGGGCCACCCGGGGTTCTCGTGTTTCGGGTGATGAATCCGCAGGGGACTTTCTTCAACGAAAAGGCCGGCTGGCTTCGACAAACGCGTAGCAAAGAGTGGACCCCGACAAGGGTCAACCCCACCAAAGAAGCTATCGTCGATATCAAGGCGATGCGCGATATGCTCACCCGCCACGCCCTCTCCAAGGTGGATGTGTACGGTGTGGTCGTGTTTACGACGCGCCCGCCCGCATTCCAGTTTACTAGCCGCGAACCGACGGTCCCCGCAACGTACCTGAATGACCTCGTCAACGTGTTGTCTAGCAACTATTTGGCGAAAGAACGCATTTCCGCGCGCGAGGTGAAGGCCATCACCGATTTGCTTCTGGACGTTTAGGTATGCCCACGCGACTACTGCTGGCCCCGGTAGGGGCCGGCAAAACCGAACGCGCCCTTGAACAACTTATTGCCACGACACACTCGGCACCTTTTGCACGGATATGGGTGCTGTTGGCCAGTGAGCGGCAGGTGAGCGCGTTTCGTCGTCGCCTAGTGGAGTACCAACCCGAAACCGACGTGTATTTCAACGTCGAGTTTTTCACCTTCCCCGACCTGTACGCGCGTTTGCTCGACATGACCGGCCAACCCACACAGCGCCTCGGCGAACCGGCGCGTCTGCGCCTTGTGCGTAACCTCGCCGTGCAGATTATCGACGAGCTTGAGGTGTTCCAGCAAATTGCCGACAAACCCGGTTTTGCGCGGTTACTGGCCGACGTCATTTACGAGCTAAAGGGCAACCTCATCGAGCCGGACGTGCTGAGAAATGCGGCGGAAGTAGCCTTTGGGGTGCGCCCCCGCGATGCCGAACTCGTTGCACTTTATGCCGAGTATCAGCAACGATTGAGGGATCACGACATTGTCGACCGTGAGGGTGAAGGTTGGCTGGCGCTGGCCGAACTCGACCGCAACCGTGATGCGGCCAAGGATGTGGCCCTACTGCTCGTAGACGGCTACGACCAGTTCACCCCTCTACAGGCCGAACTGCTCGCGCTGATGTCCGCGCGAGTGGGGCAAACCCTCATCACCTTAACTACGGTGCCCGAACGTGAGCAGTTGGTGGGCAGGCGCTTCGTTGTAGCCCAACAGACGCTCACGCGTGCGCACAACCGCTGGAAGGTGCCCCTCACAGTCGACCTCCACACGGCACCCCACGCCGATGAGCAACGTCACGCCGATTTGCAACACCTCGCGGATACCATCTTTCGAGCTGATGCCGTCTCGGTCGCGTCCGAGGGGCGCGTGATCTTCCGCGAAGTGCCGTCAGTTGCCGGTGAAACCGCGCTCGTTTTGCAAGAAGTGAAGCGCTTGCTCCTCGGTGATGGCCCCAGCGTACCCGGTGCCCGCCCCGACGATGTGCTTATCGTGTTGCGCGACTGGGAACAGTACCGCGTTCACTTCGAGACTCTCGGTCACGCATATGGGTTGCCGCTTGCGTTACATTACGGCGAACCGCTTGCAGAAACGCCCCCCGTCCACGCTTTAATGAGTGTTTTGACCCTTCACGACCCAACCGAGCGTCCCCTGCCGTTTCCGCGCCGAGCAACGATCGAAGCGTTGCGCACGCCGTATTTCGCGCCCGATGGACTCGATAACCGAGCCGTTGGACAATTGGATCGCATTAGCCGGGCGCTGGTGGTTCTCGGTGGCCGCGACGAGTGGCTCCGTGCGATTATCCAGGCACCCACCGTTGTATTACGGGACGACGAGGGAGAAGCCGAACGTTAGCAGCCGCCTCTCATCGACGATGAAACTGCCGGTGCGCTAAGCCATGCACTCCAGCGCTTTTTCGATGGCGTCACA
>CAYSVE010000282.1:0-7469 GCA_964434365.1 uncultured Anaerolineaceae bacterium
AATTTGGTTGAGCGTTTGCTCGCGTTCGTCGTGGCTACCCCCGAGGCCCGCACCACGCTGCCGCCCGACCGCGTCGATTTCGTCGATGAAGATGATGCACGGGCTGTGGCGCTTGGCCTGGTCGAAGAGGTCGCGGACGCGGCTCGCACCCACGCCGACGAACATCTCCACAAACTCCGAGCCAGAAATACTGAAGAACGGTACACCGGCCTCACCGGCAACGGCCTTGCTGAGCAGGGTTTTACCCGTACCCGGCGACCCGACCATCAGCACACCCTTGGGGATGCGCGCGCCAAGCTGAATGAACTTCTCCGGCTCCTTCAGGAATTCCACGACTTCCGCAAGTTCCTGCTTGGCCTCTTCCGCCCCGGCCACATCCTCGAACGTCACGGTGGGGCGGTCGCCCGTGAACATGCGCGCGCGGCTCTTGCCGAACGACATCGCCTGGTTGTTCGCGCCCTGGCTTTGCCGGAACATGAACAGAATAAGGCCACCGATGAGCAGAATCGGCAGCAGGGCGGTGATGACCGTAAAGGCGATGTTGCCCCAGTTGCTCGGTTGCTGGTAGGTGATGTTCAGCGATTGGAGCTGCTCCGGCGTGATGCCGTAGGTGATGAGCTGCTCTTCGAGGCTGGTTTGCGTGCCTTTGAACGTCGTCGCGCGGGCGTTGTTATCGCGGAAGGTGATGTTGACCTGGTCCTCGACGACTTGCAGCGTCATGACTTCGCCAGCATTAATTTCGCTCACGAGTTCGGTAAAGCGAATTTCGTTCGTCGTGCTGCCGGTGTTGCTCACACTCACGAAAATAAGCGCGATGACCAGACCGATCACGATGTAAAGAACAATACTTCGTGTCCGTGGGTTATTCACACAGACCTCCCCAAATATCAGGTTGGCGCAAGGGCGGATTGTGGATGTGTTGCGATTGCGCGCGTTTTGCAATTCGTTTGCATTATACACGCCCTACAGGGGATGTTCTAGCTTTCTATTGTCACTCTTACGTGGGGGCGGGTGCCTGTGTACAATGGCGCGCATGAACTCGATACAGCAGCTAAACGAACGCATCCGCCGGGAAGGGGCTTTCGTCCAGGCCCTGCAAACCGAGGCCAGCCGTATCATCGTGGGGCAGGAACAGCTCATCAACCGGCTGATGGTCGCGTTGATCTCTGATGGACACGTGTTGATCGAAGGGGTGCCGGGCCTGGCGAAAACGCTGGCCGTGCGCACCCTGGCTGCCACCATCAGCGCTCAGTTCCAACGCATTCAATTTACACCAGATTTGCTCCCTGCGGACCTCGTCGGTACGCAAATCTATAACCCCCGTACCGGCGAATTCACCCCCCGGCTGGGGCCGGTTTTCTCCAACATCGTCCTCGCCGATGAGATCAACCGCGCACCTGCGAAAGTGCAGAGCGCGCTCCTCGAAGCGATGGAGGAGCGACAGGTCACCATCGGCGAAACCACCTACCGGCTCGATGAGCCGTTTATGGTGCTCGCCACGCAGAACCCGGTCGAGCAAGAGGGGACGTACCCGCTACCCGAGGCACAACTCGACCGTTTTATGCTGAAGGTGCTCGTGAGTTACCCCAGCCGTGCCGACGAGCGCGAGATCATCGAGCGAATGGCCGGCGACCGACCCGACCCGGTTCAGGCCGTTATCGACCCCGACACGATCATTCGTGCGCAGCAGGTCGTGAACTCCATCTACGTAGACGATAAGATCAAAGATTACGTGCTCGATATCGTATTCGCGACGCGCAACCCGCTGAATAACGGCATGGAGGACCTCGCGCCACTCATCGAATTCGGGGCATCGCCACGCGCAACGATCTTCCTCGTGAAGGCGGCGAAGGCGTATGCGTTTCTGCGAGGGCGTGGTTACGTCACGCCCGATGATGTGAAGCAGCTTGCGCCCGATGTGCTGCGCCATCGGTTGACGATGTCGTTCGAGGCGGAAGCCGAGGGCATTTCGTCCGATGAGTTGGTACAACAGATTTTAGGCCGCGTACGGGTGCCATAACCATGTTAACGGGCGATACACTGCGCAAGATTCGGCGTATCGAACTGCGCACGCGCAAATTGGTCGATGAGTCGTTCAGCGGGGCGTACCACGCGGTGTTCAAGGGGCGTGGCATTTCGTTCGATGCCGTGCGGCCCTACGAACCCGGCGACAATGTCCGCGATATCGACTGGAACGTCACCGCGCGCATGAATGCGCCGTACATCAAGCGCTATGTCGAAGAGCGTGAGCTGACAGTGATGCTCGTGCTCGATAGCAGTGCGTCGTGTTTGTTCGGTACCGAAGGCCAACAGAAACGTGACCTCGCGGCGGAACTCGGCGCGGTGATCGCCTACTCGGCGATTTCCAACAACGACAAAGTTGGGCTGCTGATATTCAGCGATCAAGTCGAGCAGTACATCCCACCGCGTAAGGGGCGCAAGCACGTGCTGCTGCTCATCCGCGATTTGCTCGCGGCACCATCGGAGCACCGTGGTACCGACTTGTCCATGGCACTGCGGACGGTCAACAGGGTGTTGCGTCGCCGCTCGATCGTTTTTCTGCTATCCGATTTTCTTGTGCCCAGCGAAAGCTATCGCCGAGACCTGCTCGTCACCGCGCGCCGTCACGACGTTATCGCCGTGGTGCTCAGCGACCCGCGCGAAGAGGAGTGGCCGGATATGGGGGTCGTCACCCTGCGTGATGCCGAAACGGGTAACATCCGCTGGGTCGATACCAGCCCGCGTAAGTGGCGGCGCGATTTCGAACGGCAGACGGCGCGCTTCCGTGCGGCGCGCGATGCCACGCTCAACCGCGCCCAGATAGACCGCATCGAGGTGCCGCCGGACGGCGATTATGTGCGCGAATTGATGCGCTTTTTTCGGTTGCGTAACCAGCGTGTATGATGCGATTTTTGCTCCTGTTGTTTGCCCTGCCCATGTTGGTTCAGCCGACGGTGCGTGCGCGTTTCCTCGCGTCGACCGGTGAACCCCTTGTCGGTGAGCCGGTGACGATGCGTCTTATCGTGCAAGCCCCACCCGATTACGAGATCGAACTCCCCGAATTTACCGAAACCTGGGACACCTTCACGATCACGCAGGTCGGTGAGGTGCGGCGTCAGGTCGAGGACGGGCAACTGACGGTCGAGCAGTCGCTTACAATTGTGCCGTGGGTAACCGGTGAGTACCCCACGCCAGAGACGATTATCCGGTTCGCCGCGCCGGGGGCCTCCGAAATGGTGCCCGCACTGGTGCAGCCCGCCTTTTTTGCCGTCCCCAGCACACTCGATGCCGACGATGCCGAGCTAACCCTGCGGCCCGCAAAGCCGTTGGTGCAGTTGGTTTACCTGCCAGTGATATTGCTCAGCGTGGCTGGTGCGGCAGCGGTCGTCGCGATTGCGGGATTGTACATAGTCCTGCGACGCTTCCTCACCGGGGTAGCGACGCGTACACGCCGTAGCCCGCAGCGCGTCGAGCAGCTTTCGGCGGCCAAGCGGGCGATGAACGATTTGCGTCGGCTGCGCGCCAGCAGCGATGTGGAGCAAAGCCGCGAAATCGCCGATACCATCCGGGTGTACCTTGCCGAGCGCATGAGCATCGACACGGAGGACCTCACAACCCAGGAGCTTATCGAAGCGGTGGAATTGCCCGAGGCGCAACGGGTCGAACTCCGCGCGATGCTAGAGCAGGGTGACCTCGCCAAATTCGCGCCGGGGCGGCTGGTCTCCATCGAGCCGCTGCTCGATACTGCCTGGCAGTGGGTGCAAACGGTAGAAAAACTCGTCCGGCGAGAGGAGCGGTCGGCATGAGTTTTCGTCTGGCGAACCCCGCTGCGCTGCTCTTGTTGGTGCTCCCGATCATCGGGTGGTTGGCGGTGCGCTTCAACCCATCGCTTTGGCCCGAGCTACCCGTGCTGCGTTACTCCGATGTGCGCCTTATGGACGGCTTGCCGGTCAGTTGGCGGGTACGCCTGCGGGCGCTGCCCAACATTCTGCGGATGGTGGCGTGGGTGCTGCTCGTCGTTGCGATGTCTCGCCCGCAAAGTGGCCGCGCGCAACAGGTCGTGCGTGGTAGAGGCCTGGATATCGTCCTGGCGCTGGATATTTCATCGAGTATGCGCGCCCTCGATTTCGGCGACCAGAACCGGCTCGAAGCGGCGAAGGGCGTCATCGCCGATTTCGTCGAGGGCCGCGAGTTCGACCGGGTGGGGCTGGTCGTGTTTGCTGAGGACGCCTTCCATCATGTGCCGCCCACGCTCGATTACGAACTGCTCAATCGGCTGCTCGGCGATGTGCAGATCATCACCAATTACTTCGATGACGGCGGTGGAACGGCCATTGGGCTGGGTATAGCCTCTGCGGCGAATATGCTTCGCGCGAGCGATGCGCCGAGCAAAGTCGTTATTTTGTTAACCGATGGGCGCAATACCGCCGAAACGGGCGTCGCGCCATTGGAGGCGGCCCGCGCGGCGGCGACCCTGGGTATCCGCATCTACACGATAGGCATGGGCAGGCCAGGGCGTGTGCCGTTTCCAATCGATGATGGGGCGGGGGGCACCCAACTCGTCGACAGCGACCTCGACGAGGAAACGCTGCAAGAAATCGCCGCCGTGAGTGGCACGCTTTACTTTCGTGCCGAGGATTTGCAGGGGTTACAGCGCATTTACGAGCAAATCGACGCGCTAGAACGGGCCGATGTCGAGCGGCAGGTGTTTATTCGCTGGAACGAGCGCGCGCTGCCGATACTCATCGCGGCGCTGGTCTTCATGTTGTTGGAGCGCCTCCTGCGGCACACCGTCTTCGAGAGGTTGCCCTGATGCGCTTCGTCACGCCGCAATTTCTCGGGTTGATGATATTGGTGCCGATGCTGGCGACGTTCATCGTGTTGCGCGAACGTCAGCGATGGGCACGCCTGAATTTGCTCGGCGATGCCGATCTCGTCGCCGAGTTGGTGCTGCTCGTGAGTTGGTCGCGCAGGTGGTGGAAGACGAGCCTGTGGTTGCTTGCGGTGGCGGCGGTCATCGTCGCGATGGCGCGCCCCACCTGGGGTCTGAGCACTAACATCGTCGAAACACAGGGTATTTCGGTGATGGTCGTGCTCGATGTGAGCAACAGTATGCTCGCCGAGGACATCCTGCCAAACCGTTTGGAGCGTGCGAAACTCGGCATCCGCGATTTGCTGGAAAGCATCGGCGGCAACGAGGTCGGATTGATCGTGTTTGCAGGCGACCCATTCGTGATGTTTCCGCTCACGACAGACCCCGTGAGCGCCCTCACTTTTTTGAACGCCGTATCCACCGATACGATATCACGACAGGGCACCGCCCTTGGCGAGGCACTACAACTCGCGCTCGACACATTCAACGAGCGCACCGCGACCGATCGCCTTATCGTGCTCATCACCGATGGTGAGGATCATGGAACAGCCCTCAGTAGCGCGGTGAACAACGCCGTTGTCGATGGCGTGCCAGTGCATGTGCTTGGCTACGGCTCAGTCGATGGCGCGTCGATTCCTATTCGCAACAGCGCAGGCGAAATCGTCGGCCAAAAGCGCGACCGTGCGGGGAATGTGGTGATCACGACATTGGATGAGGCAACATTACGTGATGTGGCCCAGCAAACTGGCGGGACGTATCAGCGGATTACGCCGGACAACACAGAGATACGCAATCTGGTTCGCATAGTCAATAACGCTGAGGGAAGCATTCTCGGTGAGGATACCGAAACGCGCGGTGTCGAACGCTTCGCGCTGTTTGTGTTGCTCGCGGTACTGCTCCTCTCCATCGAAATACTGCTGCCGGAAACAAGGACAGAACCCCTTGCATAAGCTCGTATCGCCGATGTTCGCCGCAATAGTACTGCTTACGGCCTGCGGAACACGCCCTGCCGAGCGCAACAACGCGGGGAACCGTCTACTGCTGAACGAACAGCCCGACGCTGCGTTACGCGCCTATCAGGCGGCACAGGTCGCCGAACCGGATTTATCGGTGCCGTACTACAACGCAGCACAGGCCTACCTTGTGCTTGGCAACCTCGATGCCGCCGAGGCTGCACTGGAACAGGCCCTCCGAACCGCCGATGATGAGATGATCCGGCGTGCGTACTACAACCTCGGCGAAGTCTACTTCACACGAACGGAATACGCAGAGTCGGTCGCAGCCTATCAGCAAGTGCTTTTGCGCGACCCCACCGACGAAGATGCACGCTACAACCTCGAACTCGCATTGAAACGTTTACCAATACCGACACCCACCCCGCAGGAAGAAACCGCGGTGCCAACGCCGACACCATCGCCACAGCCAGAGGAGGAACAACCCACGCCGACCAACGAGCAGGGCGAGCCACCTTCGCCCACGATGACTGCAACGCCCGAAAACACACCCACCCCCGACCCCGACAACAGTGGCGACAACAACCCGGGTGACTCAGCGACCGAAGCACCACAACCGAGCGGCGGACTAGGCGTCGAGGAGGCCGAACAACTGCTAAATTCTGTGCAACTCGATCAGGGCATTCTGCGGTCGGGGCCAGCTGCGGCAGGTGGGGCGACCTCACCGCAAGAGAGGGATTGGTAGCCGATGCGGCTGTCGATACTCACGCTGCTCGGGTGCCTCGCGACGTTAGGCATCGCACAGGCCCAGGACAACGCGCAACACCCCCCGCGCGATTACTTTATCGAGGCAACGCTCGACAACCCGTCGCCGTTTGTGGGAGAGCAGGTGCGCTACAGCTTTCGTGTGTTTACATCGATTTCCGCACCTGCTGCCCCACAGTACAACCCGCCGAACTTCGAAGGCTTCTGGTCGGCGGGGTCCCTCCCCGATTCCACCACGCAAGAGCTAATCGATGGCACCCTATACAGTGTCACCATGCGCGAGACGATTTTGTTCCCCACACGGGCCGGTGAACTGATGCTAGAACCTGCAACGCTGGTGTTCCCAGCAACAGTCTTTGCCGGGGAGGAAATCCTCAGTACGGGGCCTGTAACGGTAGATGTTCGCGCATTGCCAGAGGATGAACCGGGGACGTTTACCGGGGCAGTGGGGGAGTTCGCGCTGGAAGCATCGGTGAATCGCTTGACTGCCAGTTTAGGCGATCCACTCGAATTACGGGTTCGCGTTATTGGCGATGGCAATGTGCAACAGTCGCTACCGCTACCGCTGCCTATTGAAGATGACTGGCGGGTTTACGAGCAACCCGCGATCTATGACGAGGAAACAACGGGTGGGCTGTTGGTCGGCGAGAAGGTCTTTCGGTGGTTTATCATCCCCCCACAGGCTGGTGAACAGCGTTTGCCGCCGATCGCGCTCAGCTATTTCGACCCAGACACGCTCACCTACCAGACGATCAGCACGGAGGCCGTCACGCTCAACATTTTGCCGGTGGAGAGCGCTGGTGGGGTCGATCTGGTGTTGCCGGAGCCGGGGAGCCTGGGCGCGCCCGCATTGATGCCCATCCCGAACGCACTTGGTC
>CAYSVE010000283.1:0-7451 GCA_964434365.1 uncultured Anaerolineaceae bacterium
GAAGTTAGCGTACCATCAAACTTCTGTTTGATTGTGGAAAGTTCGGCGATTAGCACAAGGATGTCAGGCTTGTAGGTTACGCACCGGGCGCGTTGGGTCGCATCATCGAGTTGCACGGGAGGTACTACGGCGAAAACTGGGGCCTGGACCTGTACTTCGAGGTCGACGTGGCACGCGGCCTGTGCACGTTGATGCACGATCTCGATGCAGCACGTGATGGGGCATGGTTCGCGCAGGTGGACGATCGGACGGTGGGAGCGATTTTTATCAACGGCCCACGCGCGGTTACCGAAGCTGCGCGCCTACGATTTTTCATCGTCGACCCGGCGTACCAGGGCGTTGGCATCGGCAAAAAGTTGATGCAAGCGGCGATGAACTTCTGCCGCGAGAAGGGGTTCGCGCGCGTTCGCCTTACGACGTTCGCCGGGTTGGATGCGGCTATTCACCTGTACGAAAGGCACGGCTTCGAGATGATCGAGGAGAGCGGGAGCGATTTTTCCGGCAACGACTCGTTACAGAAGCGGGTGTACATTTGCGAGTTGGACGACGCATCGGCGTAGGTTTTGCAAGTTATTTACAGCTTACCGGCATAACGAACGCGTCGCGTATTGCGTATATAATGTCGTGAAGATTCGACAGAAGACGAGAGAAGGTTATGGTCGAACAATTTCGTGTAGAAATCGAACCCTTCGAGCCGCACCCGATGCTGCGCAACGGTCATGCTCAAACTGTGGCGGGGAACCGGCTGCGCGAGACGCAGGGCGTCATATTTCGGCGCGAGCGCGTCGACACGCCGGATGGTGATTTCATCGACCTCGACTTTGCTGAGGTCGAAACGGCACTGTGGGACCAAATGGGCGACGCCACCCCTATCGCGCTGATGGTCCATGGGTTGGAGGGCAACGCGCGCAGCGGCCCGGCCTACGAAATCTATCGACATTTAGCGCGGCGTGGTGTTCGTGCAGTGGGGATGAACCTGCGCAGTTGCAGCGGCGAGATGAACCGCACGGCGCGGTTGTACCATGCCGGGGCGTCTGACGACATCGCCCATGTCATCGATTGGCTGCACACGCGTTACCCCGGCGTGCCGAAGGGCATCGTGGCCATTTCGTTGGGCGCGAACATGACGCTCAAGTATTTGGGTGAGCGCGGCGAAACGCTCCACGGAAAAGTGGGCGCGGCGGTCGCGATTTCGCCGCCCTTCGACTTGATGGCCGGGACGATTTGGATGGAAAAAAGCTGGACCGGGCGGCGTTACAACGAGTATCTGCTGGCTCCGCTGCGCGCGAAGGCAGTCGAGAAGGTGCAGCAACTGCCCGATATCCCGGTCGATTTGGAAGCTGTCGCGGCGTCGAAGACCCTGCGCGAGTTCGATGATGTGTTTACGTCGGTGGTGCACGGCTTCGACGGTGCGGAGGATTACTATCGTCGCACATCGTCCAAGAACTTCCTCAGCGGCGTGCGCATACCGACGTTGTTGCTACGCGCCGTGGAAGACCCATTCTTCGACCCAGCGGATATTCCGCATGAGGCCGTGGAGGCGAACCCCAACCTGTTCGGCGCGTTTCCACAATACGGGGGGCATGTGGGGTTCATCGAGGGGTTGCCAACGAGGAATGTCAGCTTTTGGGCAGAGCGGCAGGCGGCGCGGTTTTTGTCGCTGGTGTTGTAATTTAGGCGCGCATAGAAAAAGGGCGAGTCATGGACTCGCCCCTACGCGGTTCGGCGCGAGTGGACCGGTCGCCGAAAGCGATAATTCGTGAGTGCTCGGCTACGAGCTAGGCGTTACCGATTTCCATTTCGAGGATGAACTCCAGCGCGACGTCGCCATCGAAGCCGCCGCCTGCGTGGCTGACGACGAGCGTGTACTCACCCGGGTCCAGGCGATACATCTCTAACCCCACATTGAACGAGAAAATCGTGTCGTCGTAGGCCATGACCGGCTCGCCATCGGCATCGAGGACCACAATGGCCGGGTCGATGTCGCCGTTGATGGCTGTCACGTTGACGGAGAGCACTTCACCCGCCCCAACTTCGAAGGGGAAGGTGTACACGAAACCACGTTCCATTTCCAGGCGTTCGGTATCACCGTCTTCGATGGTATCTTCCTCGAAGCGCTCCACTTCTTCACGAATCATCCACTCGTAGTAGTCTGGCCCGGCCCCTTCGAGGTCACCGGAGGAGAAAATGTAGAAGCCACGGTTGAGGTACGGCGAGGAGTCCTCGGGGTCGATTTCGATGACGGCTGTCATATCGTCGACGGCGTTGTCGTAGTCGCCGAGCGACTCGTAAAGATTCGCGCGTGCGCTGAGGAATTCGGTATTATCCGGCTCGATTTCGATAGCCGCACCGAAGCTATCGATTGCGGCCTCGGCCTGCCCCTGGCTCTGTAGTACCAGGGCATTGATGTAGTAAGCCTCAGCGTACTCGGGGTCGCGCTCGATAGCCTCGCGGATTGCGGCCTGGGCTGTCACGATGTCGCCTTCGACGGCGAGGTGCCAAAGCCCCAGCTCGACATACCCTGCGGGGTTATCGGGGTCGAGTTCGATGCTGGTTTCGAGATCGCTGCGCGCGTCATCGACTTCGCCGAGGTTTAGCCCGGCGACGCCACGGCCCCGGTAGGCATCCGCCGATTCTTCATCGAGTTGGACCGCGCGGTCAAAGTCGCTGAAGGCCCGGCGGAACTGGCCGAGATCGTTGTACACGTCACCGCGCCCGACGAAGGCCTCGGTTAGCTCGGGGTTGAGGACGATGGCGGCGGTAAATGCCTGGACAGCGGCATCGAGGTCGTTATCTTCGAGGGCCGCCTCGGCGCGTTCGAGCGCTTCCTCTGGCGTGCCCTGTGCCAATACGAGGGCGGGTAGCAGTAACGTCAACAGTAGGGTGAAATAGGCAATACGCCTGTAGTGACTCATGGTTAACCTTTTTCTCAACATTCAACGGTACCATGTTCGCACAACGTACGGCCTGGCGAAAGAAGCTCTAACCCAACCTTATGACTACCCTGACGCAAAATCGACTGTTGGGCGCATGGTATTCGGCTGCGCGCCCGCGTACCCTCACGGCAACGTATGCCCCACTGGGCATGGCGGCGGCCATCGCGATTAGCGATGGTATCTTCAATGTGTTTCACTTCGTGCTGGCGCTCATCGGCGCGCTGTTTTTGCAAATCGGCGCCAACCTCGTCAACGAATACTTTGACTTCAGGCGCGGGGCCGACGAACTGAAAGTCGCCGGGCAGGGCATGACGATTAAGAACCAGGTACTAACGCCGAATGCAGTGCTCGCCGGGGCGGTGGTTACTGTGCTGGCTGGCGTGGCAATCGGGCTTTTCCTGCTCACACGGACGGGGCCGCTGCTGTTCTGGATCGGGTTGGGCGGTGTGTTCGTAGTGGTGACGTACACTGCCGGGCCGTTTCCGTTGGCATACAACGGGCTGGGCGAGGTTGCGGTGGGCATCTTCATGGGGCCAATGATGGTGCTCGGCGCGTACTACGTCACCACGAACCAATTTAGCTGGGAGCCGGTTATCGCGTCGATTCCGATTTCGTTTACGGTGGCCGCGATTCTCCATGCGAACAACCTCCGCGATATGGATGCCGACCGCGCCGTCAACAAACGCACGTTGGCGCTCATCCTCGGGCGCGAGAATGCGATTCGCGAATACATCTTCCTCGTCGGTGGGGCGTACGTGGCGTTGATCGCGCTGGTGTTGTTCGGCGTGATGCCCCTCACGACGCTGGTCGCGCTGGTGACGCTGCCGGAGGCCGTTGCGCTCATCAACATCTTCCGTACAGAGACAGACCCGGCGAAGCTGCACCCCGCGCAGGGGCGCACCGCGAAATTGCATGGTCAGTTTGGGTTGTTGATTGTGGCTGGCTGGCTGGTGTGGCTGGCAATCGCAGCGGTGATAGGCTAAGAAACGCGCGCCACCGATGGGGGACTGTGGCGCGCGTCCGCGAATGGTGACTACCCCATCGAGTGCAACCCGACGTGGTTGCCCTCGGTGTCCTTGAAGCGCGCAATGAAGCCGTTCGGCGAAATGTCGGTCTTCGGCATGAGGACCGTGCCACCCGCCCCCTCTACCCGGGCGAGGACTGTGCTGAGGTCGTCGCCGCCGTTGAGGTACACCATGGTGCCCTTGTCGCTTGGCTCGGTGGTATCGCTTGTGAAAACGGCCCCGCTGATGCCGCTGTGCTCCTCGACGGGGAACATATGCATTCCCTCGGCATCCGGGATGGGAATCAGTTCCACTTCAAAGATTGTGTTGTAGAACTTCGTGGCGCGGTCGAGGTCAGCGGCGGGGATTTCGAACCAGTTGATAGCATTCTTCATTGCGTTTTCTCCTTGGCATGATGCGAATATTTGTTCGCGTTCGATAGAACAAATATACCAAACATCCGTTCTGGGTGTCAATTAAAGTTTGCAAGTTGTTACTTTAATTTCTGGTGGTGTTACCTTAATGGTACCTGCGAAGACTTTACGCCGCTCCTCGTATTGTTATAGGGCACAACTTTTCGTAATTTTTTCACAACACGTATCCATTAACCTGTCATAAAATAGGCCAAGCTTTGGACTAGATGGTGAAGCAATGCCGATTACTGTTAGCTGGTATAACGACGAAAAGACCGCAATTAAGTGGGAAATTACAGGGGATTGGTACGCTGCGGACTACCACAGCGCCGTCGACCAATCGATGGCGATGATGGCAACGGTCGATCACAAAGTCGATGTCATTGGGGATGTGACGCATGCAAATAAGCTACCCGGCGACGTGGTCACGACCATCAACACACGACATCAAGCCGAGGAAGAAAACGCCATAAACTACGGCAACGCGGTGATCGTCGGTGGTGGGTTGCTCATCAAATCGCTCATTCGCATCGCCAGCACGATGCCCTACACCAAAGACCGCTTCTATTGTGCCGACACCTACGACGAGGCCGAGGACCTACTGGCAACGTTCAGTGCAGAGCGTGCCACATCTGTATGATGCCCCATAAAGTCGGCAGCGGTTGGGTTGCTGGGTTGTTGGTGCGCATCTCCCTTTCGGTGTGGCACGATCGTTGCTAGTATCGGAATATTGGTTTCGGCAAAGACGACAAGGATTTATTCTACAATGGAATTTCCACGTAGCAGCGGTATTTTGTTGCATCCTACTTCATTGCCCGGTCGATACGGCATCGGCGATTTGGGCGAGTACGCTTACCGCTTCGTCGACTTTTTGGAGGCCGCCGAGCAATCGGTGTGGCAGGTGTTGCCGCTCGGCCCCACGTCCTACGGCGACTCGCCGTATCAGTCGCCGTGTGCGCTGGCAGGGAACCCGAACCTCATCAGCCTGGATGTTTTGGTGGGCGATGGCTGGCTCACTGAGGACGACCTTGCCGATGCACCGAAATTCCCCACCTATATGGTGGACTACGGGCCGGTCATCGAGTACCACGACAAGAAGCTCACGCTGGCGTATCAGCGCTTCGACAAGGAAGCTGATGCCGAGACGCGCAAGAACTTCGATGCCTTTGCGGAGCAGAACAAGCTGTGGCTCGATGACTACGCGCTGTTCATGGCCATCAAAGAGGCGAACGGTGGTGTGTCGTGGACAGAGTGGGACGACGACGACCTCGTCCGTTACAAGGCGGCTGCCCTCGACCAGGCTCGCAAGACCTACGAGCGCGAGATCAGCGAAAAGAAGTTTCGGCAATGGTTGTTCTACAGCCAGTGGCAAACGCTCAAGGACTACGCTGCGGAGCGCAACATCCGCATTATGGGCGATGTGCCGATCTTCGTGGCGCACGACAGCAGCGATGTGTGGGGCAACCAGGGCCTCTACTACCTGGAGGAGGACGGCAACCCCACCGTCGTGGCGGGCGTACCGCCAGACTACTTCAGCGAGACGGGGCAGCGCTGGGGCAATCCGCTGTATCGCTGGGACAAGATGAAGGCCAACAGTTACGCCTGGTGGAAAGGCCGCATTCGCGCCATCTTCGAGCTGGTGGACCTCGTACGTATCGACCACTTCAGGGGCTTCCAGGCTTACTGGGAAATCCCCGCCGATGAGCCAACCGCAGTCAAGGGCAGGTGGGTCGAAGGCCCCGGTGCCGACCTGTTCGAGGCTGTGAAGAAGGAATTCGGTGAACTGGCGATTGTGGCAGAAGACCTGGGTGTCATCACGCCGGAGGTGGAGGCGCTCCGTGATGGGCAGAGCCTACCGGGTATGAAGGTGCTGCAATTTGCGTTCGATGGCGAGTGTGGGAGTAATCTGTTTCTGCCGCATCATTACACCGCGAACTGCGTCGTTTACACAGGCACACACGACAACAACACGACCTACGGCTGGTGGCACAGCGACGAAGCGGGCGAGGGTATTCACCGGTGCGTGCGCGCGTACACCGGCACCGACGACGACCAAATCGCAGAAGAACCCCACTGGGTGCTCATCCGCGCGGCGATGCAGTCGGTGGCGCATACGTGCGTCGTGCCGATGCAGGATGTGTTGGGCTTCGGTGGGGATACCCGTATGAACACCCCCGGCAAGGAACAGGGCAACTGGGTGTGGCGCTTCGGCGAGGAAGAGCTACAAAACCCGGCCAAGGACCGCCTTGCATGGGTCACGCGCCTGTACTCGCGGCACCCGGGGGCACGAAGCGAGCGCGTCAATTATTAGCTGGTAGTCTCCGCTTGCACGGTGGGGTCTTGTTCGCACAAAAAGCACACGCCTTCGTCGACACTGCCCATGATGTGTGTTCGAAGGCGTCTGTTGACGAAGGTGACCCGTCGATAGACGGCGGCGACCTGGGGTGCGACCAACCCCACCGTGACGTTGGTACCCATTTGTGGATGCAGAAAGATGCTCAAGGATTTGACCGCGCTAAGGGTATCGAACTTCAGGCGTGTAAGGTCGGTGAAGTCGGTAATTGTGTGAATAGGCTGCTTTGCGTTCCACAATACCTGAGAAAACGCTTTGTCGAATTCGCGGAGTTCGGTGAGCGACGACTCACCGTATACGCGGATCAGCAGAATGCGACCTGGGTAGATCCATCTTGTTTCGTAGGGCATTGCTCTCTACATTACACAATCGTCAATGAGTGTAATGTATCTGCATCCACTCCGAAATACAATGTAATTTTTGGTGAGAATCCTGTGATGGATCGCTAGCCCACGCCGCGGAGTTGCGCCTTCTCGTCGATCGGCACTGGGAGCGTTGTGGGCGGCTTCGTACGCACGACCGGTAGTGTGGGGTCCTTCTCTCGCAGTAGGCTTAAGGCGGTCGTGTAATCGTCTACATCGTAAGTCTGCAAACGCTGGCTTACCATGCTTATCATGCGGTAGATGCGGCGGACACCAGGATGTATATGCCCCACCGTCACATTGGTACCGAGGCGGGTATGTTGTAGAACGCTCAAAATACGAAGGGCTTGCATGGCCCCATAGCGAACCGACGTCATCTCGGT
>CAYSVE010000284.1:0-7439 GCA_964434365.1 uncultured Anaerolineaceae bacterium
GCCACCGTCGTTTATCCTTGCCATTCGCGAGGCGGCGGCGGCCATTAGCCAAACAATAGCCCTCGAAACGGTTCTCCAGCGCATATTGGAACTGGTATACAGAGCAATCCCTGGGTCAGACTTTGCCAATATCGTGCTGCTAGATGACGACAGGTTGTTCAGCCTCGTGGATGTGCGAGGTCGTGCCTTCAACGACGAGACAACCCACCAACTGACCAAATTCCAGCTGGCCGACATCCCAAACCTGTACGAGATGTACAAAACCCACCAACCGGTTATCGTGTCGGACACGGCCACGAGCGAGGTGTGGGTGACCTTGCCGGGCGAGGAATGGATTCGAAGTTGTGCAAGTGCGCCGATCATCGTCGATCAGGTGGTCATCGGGTTTATTTCGCTTGTCAGCGGCACCCCACATGCCTTCACACAGTGGCACACCAACGCCCTACAGACGTTCGCAAACCAGATGGGTGTTGCCATCTACAATGCGCGTCTGTTCGATGCCCTGCGTGGGGAGGCTGTTCACCTCGAAGAACGGTTCATCAACAGCACGGCGGAGCTTGAGCAGGAGCGCGCCATGCTGCAAACCACACTAGACTCGATCAGCGATGCGGTGCTGTTGTACGACAGCCAGGGACTGGTCTTCGCCAACAACAGCGCACACAGCCTGCTCGGCTACACCATCGAGGAACTACACGACCCCGCCAACCTCGATGCGCTGTACAACCTGCCGACCGAGGCGCGCGAGGCGCTCTTCGCTATGGCGACCGAGGCCATTGTGGCAGACGGGCTATGGCACGAGGAGCGCGTGTTTTGCCGCAAGGATGGCACCGAGTTCGATGCTGCCGTCATGTCCACCCGGGTAAACAGCCCAGACGGTGTGCTGCGCGGGTCGGTCACGGTAGTGCGAGACATCAGCCACGAAAAAGCCCTGCGCGAGCGCTTGAAATTATTCGTTGCCTACGCCTCGCACGAACTCGGCACGCCTATTACAAACCTGAAGACACGACTGTACCTGATGCGCCGAAAGCCAGACGACCTGGAACGCCACCTGGGCGTGTTCGAAACAGTTGTCGAACATATGGAGCACATCGTCAAAAATTTGCTGCAAATCTCGCGCGTCGCGCGCGGCGAAATTCAATTAGACGTTGAACCGACGGATGTGCCAGCCCTCCTCAAAAAAATCATCGACTTGCAGAGTATCGAAGCGCAAGAACAGGGCATTGCCCTCCATGCGAGCCTGCAACCCACGCCGCCTTTCGAAATCGACCAGCAGACAATTACCCAGGTGGTAATGAACCTCATCAGCAACGCCCTCAAGTTCTCCGCAGACGGGTCGCGGGTGGATGTCACATGGACACTGCAAAATCACGAAGACAAGAATTGGGGGGTGGTCACAGTGCGCGACGAGGGCATCGGCATCCTGGAGGAGCACCTGCCGTACTTATTCCAGGCGTTTTACCGGGTAGAACGCAAAAACCGACCTGGTAGCGGCCTGGGCCTGACGATCGCCAGCGAAATTGCGCGGCAGCACGGCGGGCAAATCACCGTAGAAAGTACGCTCGGTGTAGGCAGCACCTTCCGGCTGTGGTTGCCGCAACCCTCGCCATGAGCCCGCTACGCATGGCCGAAGCCTTCATCCAGGCCGGTGAACTCGACGATGCGCTGGAGGCCCTCGCTGCGCACCTGCAAACAAACGCAGACGACAACACCGCGTTACGCATGCGCGCCGCGATCAATGCGCGTAGGCCTGGCCACGAACAGGACGTGCTACAGGACCTTGCCTTGTTGGAAGCCCCCACCGCAACCGATCACTACCGTCGCTCGGTGATGTACGAGCGCCTGGGTGATTTTTCTGCTGCGCTGGCAGCAAGCCGTGAGGCGCAGGCCATAGCAACCGATGACCGCGAGCGAAGCCGCGCCATCGCACGTGAGCTGGACCTGTTACGCAAGGACGGTCAGCTACAGGCCGCGCTCGATCTTGCGCTGTCGAAAGATTGGGTGCAGTGGGCCGCCGACGCCGCCGCCGACCTGCACGATCATGCCACCGCTGTGACCTATTACACGCAGGCCCTCGCGCGGGTGGCCCAACTCAATGCCGAGCAAAAACTCATCGATAACATTCGCGCGCGCGTGCTTCTTAAGCGTGCCGGGGCGTATCTTCGGCTGGGGCAACTCGACGAAGCAGATGCCGACTATCTGACAGCAGAGGTTTTGCTGCCCACCGAGGAGACAATTTCGTTCAACCGCGGGCTTATCGCCGCCCGCCGTGGGCAGATGCAAAACGCGCTCGCGCTGTGTCGGCATGCGTGGGGCCGCGCAAACGCTGCGACACGCAAACGCATGGCCGCCGATCTCCAAGATTACCCGCAACTCGCCGCCGACTTGCTATGATCCATGCGGAGATGGTACAGCTTATCGCCGGTGCCGGGTACACACAGCGGAGCACCTGGGCGGACCTCGGTGCGGGTGCTGGCAACTTCACACAGGCCCTCCGTGACCACATCCGGCCCGGCGCAACGATCCATGCCGTCGATACCGACAAACGCGCTCTCGCGTATTTGCAGCAACGCTGGAACGACCCCGACACGACGCTCAACATCTATACCGCCGATTTCACCGAACCCTTGGACCTCCCGCCACTCGATGGGGTGCTGATGGCGAACTCGCTGCACTTTATTCGTCAACAGGCAAGCCTACTTGAGCGCGTGGTTGGCTACATCAAACCGGGTGGGGTACTCGTCATCGTGGAATACGATGTGCGCTTTCCACGCCCGTACATCCCCTACCCGGTGCCATGGCGCAAACTCCCCACCCTCGTGAGTGGCACACCCCGCAAGCTCGGTGAGCGGGTGTCGCCATCGAACGGCAGCACGATGTACGGTGCCGTGATTTCATCGCCTTAACGCTACGGAACGGCGTGAATCGTGTGGTAAAATGCTGTCTATTCAGCCTGTCACCAGCAACCGAATCAGGAAGTAGCCCATGAGCGACTGGATTACAATTGTCGGCCTGGAAGTCCATGCCGAGATGCTGACCGAAACCAAGATGTTCAGCGCGTGCCCCGTAGTGGATAGCGTCGAAGCGCCACCGAATACCGCCGTCGACCCACTGTCGTTGGGGATGCCAGGCACCCTGCCCGTCACCAACATGCAGGCGATGGAATATGGCATGATGGTCGGCCTCGCGTTGCACTGCGAAATCCCACCCTTTAGCCAGTTCGCGCGTAAAAGTTACTTCTATCCCGATTTACCCAAGGGCTACCAGATCAGCCAATACGACCATCCGCTGGCCGTGAATGGCTACATCGACATCGAACTCGGCGACGGTAGCACCAAGCGCATTCGGGTACGCCGCGCCCACATGGAAGAAGACACGGGCAAGCTCACCCATGTCGGTGATGGCTCGCTGGTGGACTACAACCGCGCGGGCGTTCCGCTGCTGGAAATCGTCTCTGAGCCAGACATCCGCAGTGCGGAGGAGGCCGAAGCCTACGCCCGTAAGCTGCGTGCAATTCTGCGATACCTGGGCGTAAACACCGGCGACATGAGCAAGGGCATCCTGCGCTTCGAGGCAAACGTGAGCGTAATGAAGCCCGAAGATACCGAGTTCCGCGAGCGCACCGAGGTGAAGAACCTCAACAGCATCCGTAGCCTCGTCCGTTCCATCGAGTACGAAGCCAAACGGCAGATCAAACTTTACGAAAAGGGTGAGACGATCAAACCGGCAACGATGGGCTGGGACGAAAACGAGCAGGTCACCGTCGTACAGCGCTACAAGGAGCGCGCCGACGAATACCGTTACTTCCCCGAGCCGGATTTGCCCATTGTCGAGTACACGTCGGAGGAAGTGGAAGCGGTGCGGGCGAAACTACCGGAACTGCCCGATGCGAAACAGGCACGTCTCATCGATGAGCTTGGCCTGAGTGGGTACGACGCGGGTGTCCTTGTCAGCGAAAAGGCCGTTGCCGACTATTACGAGGTCGCTCTCGAACACGGTGCCGACCCGAAAACCGCCGCCAACTGGATGATTTCCAGCCTGTTTAGCCTGCTCAACAAGGACAGCATCGACCGCGAGAACATCGCAGCGACCAACGTCAGCGCGGAACACTTCGCAGCGCTGGTGAAGATGGTCGATGACAACACACTCAACAAAGGGTCTGCGACTAAAGTGCTAGAGATCATGTGGGAGCAGGGCGGCGACCCGGCGGCCATCGTCGAGGCGGAGGGCCTTGCACAAATCAGCGATGCCTCGGTCATCGAGGACGAAATCCGCGCGGTTTTGGCTGCCAACGACGGCATGGTGCAGGGTTACCTCGGCGGCAAAGATAAGTTGTTCGGCGCCCTGATGGGCAAGAGCATGGGCGCGCTCAAGGGCAAGGGTAACCCGCAGGTCGTCAAGGAGACACTCACCCGCCTGCTAGACGCCATGCGCGACTAGTTTTGCACCTTTTGTATAGCTATTGTAAGCAATATGCGGTAGAATATAAGTTCTACCGCATACAGAGTTTTGCGGCCCTGCCGCACTGAGGGAGACAGATGACCTACCAGAGCGTAACTATCGTCGGGAACGTGGGACGTGACCCCGAACTTCGCTACACACCGCAGGGGTCCGCAGTGACCGATTTCTCCGTGGCCGTCAATGAGGTGTTCACCGCCAACGGCGAGCGCCGCGAGCGCACCACCTGGTGGCGTGTCACCTGCTGGAACCGCCAGGCGGAGACCGTCGCGCAGTATTTGAAGAAGGGGCGTCAGGTGTTGGTTGTGGGGCGTCGGGTGGAGGCGAATGCCTACACAGGCAAAGACGGCGAAGCCCGGGCCACGCTCGAACTAACTGCCGACACGGTGCAGTTCCTGGGTGGCCGCGACGATCGCGCCGACGTGAGTGAGGGTGGCTACGACAGCCGCAACGATTTCGCCCCGCCGCCGAGCGACCAGGTCGACGACATCCCGTTTTAACGGGCGAGGTACGCTCGATACATGGCGATGTCGTGCTGCGTAATCACCGACAACGGCGACGGCAGTGCATCGAGCGCAAACCAGCCGATAGCGCTACACTTCTCAGGTTCGCAAATCTGCGGCTCGCCGGAGACATGACGCGCGAGGAAGGTCGGCGACACCCAATGCTGGCCTTCCTGGGGCAAAATGTGGTCGAACACGGTGAGCAAATCGCCCACCTCGATGACCATCCCGTATTCTTCGACAAATTCTCGTGCGATGGTGTCGGCCATCGTCTCGCCAAACTCCACGCTACCGCCGGGGAACTCCCAGGTACCGCGCTCGTTGCCCGCCTTTGGCCCCCGCTGAGACAAAAACACCGCGCCAGCGTCATTGACTACCACGGCGCCAACCCCCACACCGATAAAATCCTTACCCGGCTTCATGGTAGTGTCACCAATTCATGGATGTCACCGCTCACCGGTTGGAAGGCTGCGGAGTCGTCGCAATCCTGCGGAACGACGGTCGCGCGGAGGCCGCCGCGCGGCAGCACCGTAATACCCACATCCACACGGCAATCAATCGTCGTTTCTGGCAGTAGTTGCGGACGCCAGCGCGGTAGCATCGTTGCCAACACGAGCTTGATTTCCATATCGGCGAGGGGCGCGCCCACACATCGACGACGCCCTGCTCCGAATGGAAGGTAGGTATAAGGCGGCGGCGGCGCGCTATCGATCCAACGCGATGGGTCGAAGTAGGTAGGCCGTGGATACACGGTTGGGTTGCGGTGCGCGTGCAAAATACTGATGCACACCTCGGTACTCGCCGGAATCGCGTAATCCCCCAACGCTACATCGCGCGTGGCTGTACGATAAATCAGCGCAGGCGGGAACAACCGCAGCGTCTCCTTCACGACGGCATCGAGCAAAGGCAGGTCGCGCAACTGCTCTACCGTGGGTGGTAAACCGGCTACCTCACGGTCGAGTTCGGCACACAGGTCGGCCATCACCTGCGGGTGCTGCATCAACAGGAACAACGCCCATGTGAGCGCGCCGGTCGTCGTGGCAAACCCCGCGAGGAACAGGCTTTCGATGTGCCCGACAATTTCGTCGTCTGTGAGGTCATTTTGCCCCAGCACAAGCATACTCAACAGGTCGCCCCGGTCGACATCCTCGGTGCGGCGCTTGTGCAGCCGACGCCGAATCTCGCCATCACCGTAGGCTGCGAGGTTGAGCAACCGTCGATAGGGCATTCCGGTTAAGTCGAGCTGGAGGAGGTGCGTTGCCGGTGAGCTGAGCAAATCGAAGGCCTGTTGTATGGCACGGATAAGGTCGCGTTCCTCGTTCCCACCTCCCGCGAAAAGCAACTCCGAGATGGTGTGCATCGTCAACTCGGACATGTCGCTGGCGAGGTTGCGCGTTTGATGAGGCCGCCAGCTATCGAGCAAGCGTTCCGTGGCACCGACGATGGTATCACGGTAAGCGGCGATGTGGTTCCGATGAAAGGCGGGCATCAACAGGGTACGATGTCGCAGGTGCGTTTCACCGCTGACGGCAAACAAGCCCTGCCCCCACGTATTCAACGACGCCTGACGCTCGGGCTTTGTGCGGGCACCCTGTAACCACGCGCCCAGCGAATATTGCCGCTGGAAAACATCTGGCTGGGTGAGTATCTGCTCCACAAGGTCAGGTTGATGGGTAAATACCGTACCAGCACAATTGACATTGGGGGAGTAAATGCGTGTTCCGCCGCCCGCGGCAAGGGCCGCTACCGGGCTGTAGTGCTGAAACAGCTGGTCGAGGTAACGTATGGGGTTCCGCGCGTAGGATAGGGTATTCCAAAGCGGCCCCAACAGAAGTGGTGGATGGGGTCCGGGTACGTCTAGCGTCTGGTGCATGGGCCTATTCCGGTGGTTGCCATACTCTTAGTATAGCATAGTAGCTCAGCCAATCGGCATAACGAGATAACCAGAAGATCACCCGTGGTCGCCAGCCCGTCCAAATATAAAAGCGCCGCTGCCGAATCCCGCGTACGATGGCCCGCGCCACCACATCAGCAGCTAGGACTTCGATGAGCGGGTGTGGCCGTTCGAAAGCGCGCGCGCCCACCGATTCATCGAGCAGGGGTGTGCGGGTAAAGTGTGGGCATATCACAGCAATGTGGACGCCATCGCCAGCTGTTTCGACGCGAAGCGCCTGCGCAAAATTGATGACCCCAGCCTTCGTCGCGCCATATGTCGCGTACTCTGGAATGCCGTGAAACCCCGAAACCGACGAGACCAACACCAGCGACCCACGGCTCAGTTTCAGTGGCGCCAGCACAGCCCGGCTGACGAGTACCGTGCCGCCCAAATTGACGGCAACGATGTGCTGATGGTCGGTTGGGTTAATGTCACTCACCTGCCCCACGCGGGCAACCCCCGCGCAATGAATCACTGCGTCGATTTGCCCCCACTGTATGAGTAATTGCCGAACTGCTTCATCGACGTCGCTTGCATCGGTTACA
>CAYSVE010000285.1:0-7396 GCA_964434365.1 uncultured Anaerolineaceae bacterium
CTGGATTTCCGTGTTGTCGAACTCGATGAGCAGTTGGCCGCTGCCGTCGGTTTGGCCCTCCTGTGTTTGGAGTGTGCGCCCGCCGCCATAACCATAGTAGTCACCGAAGTAGAGCGGCTCCACCGGATATTGGTCATCGCTGAAGCTGTAGTTCCCTGGCCCGGTGTAGTTGAAAAACGTACGGTTCGCGGTGGCCGCCCACGAAACGAAGGCGTTGCTCACCGTACCGCCGCTGAAGAACTCGCCGCTGATGATTGCACGGATCGGTTCCCCAGCGATGATCTCATCTTGCGCGGGTGAAACTTCGACACGGAACTCTGGCACACGGAATTCGGCGATTTGGGCGGAGACGCCACCCATGTAGTTGCCGAAATCATCAACGACATCGATGCGCAGGTTACCGACGGCGGTGTCCTCTGGCAGCAGCAACTCGCCGCTGAACGAACCGAAATCGGTGAGCGGTAGTTTTTCGTCGTAGAGGGTCGTGCCGCGCAAATCGGTTACGCGGACGGTGACCGCCTCACGGTCGGTCAGTGTGTAGTCGAAGTCATCTTGCGCGCGATACACACCCCGGAAGTGAAGCGTCTCATCGGGCCGGTAGATGGGCCGATCAGTGTACACGTACATCCGGGCTACCGGTGTACGAATGATGTTGGTATCGTGCCACAGGCCAAAGCGGGTTTCGCTTTCCGCAGCGATGATAATTTCTGTCGGCAGTGGCTCTGTCACGCGTAGCACGCCATCGCCATCGGTGAACGCGGTGAAAATCGGCTCGGTACCACCAAAATCGTAGATATTCACCCGTTGCTCGACGACCGGCTCAGCGCTCTCCATATCGGTGAGCCAGATGAGCACTTCACTCTCCATGCGCTTGACGGTGATATTGGTGTTCGTCACGGCAACGGTGGTGTAGTACTCGCGGATGGTGAACTCGTTGCGCCCGGTAAAGCGCCCGAAAGTACCACGCGGATCGTAGGTCGCGTTGAACAGGTATAGGCCAAGCGGCAGTGCACCACCTTCGTCACTCGCAAGGTTGATCTTCGCATCCGCAAACGTCGTTTCCTGGCCCATATCGGCTTCCCATTCGCGGAACAACGCCGACTCCGCGATGATGTCTTGCGCGCGGGTGTCATCGATATAGTATACCGACTGCCAACTCTGTATCGTGGGCACTTCGTATACCGCGAACTGCACGGTCGGGTCACCCGTTACGGTGGCGGCCAATGCAGTATCTTCGCGATAACCGCCTGTGACAACGAACCGCCGGTCGTCTTGCATGTAGAAGTTCGGCTCTACCTGGCCCACGTTAAAGCTGAAGGTGAAATCCGCCTCGATGGCGTTACCGTACACATCCTCAGCACCGGCAAGCAGTGTCACGGTGTAACGTGTGCTCTCCTCGAACTCGAATTCCAGCCCCAGGCTACGGTTACCGTACACAACAGGCGTGATCTCACCGACATCCGGCGTTACCTCGAACTTGCCTTCGAATGTGTCGGGGTTCATCGGCGTGCCAAAGTCGATCGTCACGCGGCGGAAACCCGGCGAAACATTATTTTCGCCGTTGCGGGGGAAAGTCCCCGAGACGAATGGTAGCGGCACCGTGCGAAAAATCATGTCGCGGCCCTCGCGCAGGTTGGCACCGCCCTCGCCGCGCACCACCTCGGCATCGACAACGAGATTGTACGCCGTGTCGATTTCGAGTTGCTCCTCAGGCTCGATGCTGACGAAGTCACCTGCTGAACTCGTGACCAGCGCAAAGGGGACGAATTCGCCATCGCCCACACGACGCACCAAAATACCTTCTTCCAATGAATCGACGTTCATCGGTTGGCTAAACGTGATGGTTGGTTTCGCATCGAGCGGCAACGTTTCACCGCTAACACCGGAGGGATACTGCGACAGGATTTCTGGCACTAGCGTTTTGAAGCCGAACGAAAACGGCTCATCGAGGACGGCACCGCTCACCGCCTCGAGGCCCGCGTTCACGGTGACGGTGTAATCGGCACCACCCAGCAGCGGTTCTGTTGGGGTGAACTGGAAAATCGACGTGTTGAGCCACTCCCCCTCGCCTGTCGGTGATGGTGAAATCGTCAGTGGGTTGGGCAGTTCGGCCATGTCGCCCGTGAAGCCCAACGGCACCACAGGACGGTTGAACGCAACAGTAATGGTTGCATCGGCGGCGATGCCTTCGGTGCCGTCCGCCGGGACAACCGAGTTCACCGTAAGCGGCCCCACTGCGCGAATTGTCGCTGTGTAGGCCGCTTGTAGGCCAAGCCCACCAGTCGTAGATGCGGCTTCATCGAGCAGCAGATCGTACGTTTCGCCACGCGCCCACCCCCCCTCGGGCGTAAATTGGAGTGTGCGCAAATTGGCCCACTCGAAAGCCCCCTCCACAGGCGGGTTGAGCGACCACGCATCGACTACACTCTCTTGGTCCATGGCCTGGTCGAAGATCACCGTGAGCGGTGTGTCGAGGGGCATTTCCTCGCCGGGGAATGGTTGGACTGCAAGCACCTGCGGGGGCAGGTCCTCCTGGCTGTGGGCCGGGCGTGGTTGCCACCCCATGAGGCACAACACGACGACCGTCAACAGTAATGCAGGAATCTTCATGGGCGTGTCCTTTTGATTGTCTGTTCGCACTGGTAGGACGTCACCCAATTGTAAAGGGTTCCCGAATTTAGCGCCTGCGGACGGCTCTCGCGGCGAACATCAACACACTGACGACCACGGCAATGGTTCCAAGCGCAACCCGCAACGAGGTCGCCTCGGCGACCAGGCCCACAATCGGCGGTCCCGCCAGGAACGCGCTATAGCCGAGGGTCGCGACGCCAGCCAGGCCGATACCCGGCGCAACCCCCGGCACACGCCCTGCCGCACTAAACGCCAACGGAATCACCGTGGAAAGCCCGGCACCAACCAGCGCGAAGCCGATAAGACCTGTCGTCAATGATGGGACGAAGATCGCAAGCAACAGGCCGCACGTCGCCAGCAGACCACCGTAACGCACCACATGCACAGGGTTCGTACGTGTCGTGATGGCGTCCCCCGTCAGGCGTCCAACCGTCATCATGGTGCTGAAGGCCGCAAAACCAAGGGCCGCCTGCGCAGGCGGCGCAGACACCACCTGAGCCAGGTACACGGTGCTCCAGTCTTGCATCACACCCTCGCCCAGCGCCGAGCAAAATGCCACCAGCCCAAGGCCCCACACCGCACGATGGGGCAATGAGAACACCACATTATTCTCGCCCTGTTCGCCTTCGACAGGGGCCAGAAGACTCGCGATATATAGTGTCAACGCTCCGAAAACCACCGTCACAACGACAAAATGCGTTGCAACCCCTAAGGACAACGACACCATAAGACTACCGAGTAGCGCACCAGCCACACCCCCAAGGCTGAACAGACCATGAAACGAGGACATCACACTACTGCCCCAGCCTTTCTCAACCGCTACACCCTGCGCGTTCATCGCCATGTCCATCATGCTCAGCGATGCACCGAAGACGAACAGCCCCAACCAGAGCGAAACAAAAGTCTCCGCAATGCCAAGCAGCGGCAAGGCAAGCGCAAGTGCCAAGCCGCCAACAACGGTTACTGCGCGGCTGCCAAAACGTGAGATCAGCCCACCAGCGAGGGGCAATGCCGTGAGCACGCCTGCCGAAAGCCCCAGCAACACAAGGCCCAGGTCGCCTTCGCTAAGGCTGAGTTTTTCCTGTACTTCGGGGATGCGCGCCACCCAGTTGGCGAAGATCGCACCGTTGATGAAAAACATTGCGCTCACGCCGATGCGATGCCGCCTGAGCGTATTGTCCTTCTTGACCTTTTCTGCAACCGCCACGATGGCCTCCGATGTTGACACCACGCAAAAGCCCATTGTGTGTGACATTGCAGCATCTCACAAGGTCCACAGGTAATACCGTAAGCGCGCTTCCGATAACGTACTTTCGTCATCAAATTCTCTAACGACGCCCATTACCCTCATACGATTTTCATATTCTACGGATGATGTCTCGCTAGAATGATGTGGACTGGTGTTCCATTTCGTTTAGTGCAACGCCACCACTTACGTACACAGGAGAGCTACCAACAATGAACTTCCGCATTGCGCTGTTTAGCGTCCTCGTCCTTCTGCTCGCCGTACCGGCCTTTGCCCAGGATGACATGCCCGGCGAAGTTATCGCCGACGGGTTGCTCAACCCTCGCCAGATGTCCTTCGACGCCGATGGCAACCTGCTTGTTGCCGAAGCCGGTATCGCTGGCGACCAACTGACCGACACCGACGCCGCCTACGGCGCAACAAGCCGCGTGTCGATGATTACACCAGACGGTGACGTGTCCACCGTTATCAGCGGCCTCGTTAGCTACCGCGAAGGCGGTTCGCTGGGTGCGCATGCTGTCCAAGCCGTGGGTGATTCCTACTGGCTCGTACTCGGCGAAACGTCCGACCCGACTCTTCCGTTCACGCATGGCCTGTTGGAAGTCGACATCGAGTCTGGCCGTGTGCAGACATTTGTGGACCTGCTCACGCTGGAGCTTGAAGCAGACCCCGATGGCAACCCAGATGGTGCTTCTAACCCGACGGACTTCGAGGTGCTGGAAGATGGCACGGTGCTTATCGTCAACGCGGGTTGCAACTGCCTCATGAGCTGGTCCGCCGAGGCTGGTTTGGATGTCGCGGTCGTGTGGGCCTTCGAAGACGAAGAAACTGTGAAGGTGCCGACCGATGTGGAAATCGGCCCTGATGGCGACATCTACGTTGGTTTCCTGAGTGGCTTCCCCTGGCCCGCCGAGGGCGCACGTGTCGAGCGCTGGTCCGGTGGTGAGCTGGTCGAGGTGTTTGGTGGGCTTACAGCCGTTACCGGCCTCGAAGTTACCAGCGATGGCACAATCTACGCGGTCGAGCATGGCCTCGTGGACGGCGGTGGCGGCCCTGGACGCGTCGTCGAAGTCTCCGCCGATGGCATCATGCCTGTGGCCGAGGGCTTACCAGCACCGTATGGCATCGTCGAAGCCGCCGATGGCAGCCTGTACGTCAGTGTGAATTCCACTGGCGGCCCCGATGGCATGATCCTTGCCATTTCGATGGAATAACCATTGCAAACCCGGCAGCGGTGCGTTTGTGCCGCTGCCGCCTCCTTGGAGCTATCCTACATGAACCGCATACTTGCAGTTTTTTTGATTCTAGTAGCCTTCGGTGCTGGCGTCGGTGCTGGTATTCTCGGCATCCTATACGCGACCGGTGGCACCGGCACGCCCAGCCGTGATGTCGCGGAGGTAGCACCGACCCTCTCGTTGGATAGCCCGACCGCGACCCCCGGGGCTGAAGCGCAACTCGCAACGCAGGTAGCAGGCCTGAACACAAAAGTGGATGGGCTTGCGACACAAATCGCAGTGTCGAACGAGCGCCTTTTCGCGCAAATCGATAGCATTGGCGCAGTTGAAGTCGAGGCTCAGGCCGCCGATGACGCCCCTGCGGACGATAGCAATGATAGCAAGGCGGAATCGGCGGAGGATGCTACCGAGGAAGCCGTTGCGATGCCGGAAATCGAACGGGCGCTGTTCCGCATCACGGAAGAGGGCAACGAAGCACGTTTCTTCATCGACGAGGTCTTCCTTGGCAATGAGAAAACCGTCATCGGCACCACACGCCGCGTCGCCGGAGACATCATCATCAACTACACCGATCCGTCACAGTCGCAGGTCGGCACGATAGCCGTTAACGCACGCACCTTCCGCACAGACAATCAATTCCGCGATCAATCGATTCGAGGCCAAATTCTCGAAACTGCCGAAGACGAGTTCGAGTTCATCACATTTACGCCCAGCGAACTCATCAACGCACCGGTCGAGCCTGTGTCCGTCGGGGATACGGTCGACTTTCAGATCGTCGGTGATCTGTTTATTCGTGGTGAAACCAACGAGGTCATATTCGATGCCAGCATTGCAGCAACCGCGCTCGACCGCATCGAAGGATTTGCGACGACCGAGGTGCTGTATGCCGACTACGGCATCACCATCAACGCTCCGCAGGAAGTCACGGGCATCGGCGATAGTGTAATCTTAGAGATCGACTTTATCGCCGAGTTGATCGAAGACGAATAAGCCCTACGACCTCGGTGCCTCCACCGGGGTCGCAACCTCGGCCAACGCTACGAGCATCGCGCCCTCCCGTAGCCTGGGTTGGTATTCCTCGGTCCAAATTTCCAATCGCTCGTCCTCGGTCTTCATAAACAGCGGCAGTAGGTCGTTGCCGAAACGCGCCTGTGTTGCCTCGGCGTCCTCGACGATCATACATTCGATCTGCCGTTGCCGGAACAACGTTGTAAGGTAGGTATAGGTTGTATTAACTCCAAACAGATGCCGACCAATCAATCGACTGGACATATTCTCGTGGCCATCGCGATGTGCCTCCGACGGCAATTGATAAACTTCACGCTCGCCGAACGTCCCACGGAAGTGCAATGTCGCCAGCGAGTTCACTTCCTCATTGCTCGTTACCGCAATGAGCCGGCCAATACCACTGAAGTCGACATCATCGAGCACCAGATCGCTGAGCGCATTGCCACGGTACGTTTCCAGGCCCATTTCCTGCGCCGATTCGATGTTACGCTGGTTGGTATCGGCCAATACAACGCGGAAGCCCAGGTCGTGAATTTGCTTAGCCAGCATGCGTGCCCAGCTTTGCGCCCCCAGGAACAAAATACCCTGCGGTTCCTTTTGGCTTAGCCCCAACATCTGCGCGACCCGCCCCGATGTTAGGCTGTAAAACGCAACCGTACCGATAATGACGGCAAAGGTCATCGGCACGATAGCCTCCGCCCCCTCGAAACCGGATTCGGCCAACTCCAGGGCAAAGACCGACGACACCGACGCCGCGACAATGCCACGCGGTGCCAACCACGCGATAAACAGTCGTTCTCGCCAGTTCAAATCGGACCCAATTGCCGAAATGAACACGGCGATCGGGCGCTCTAGGAAGATAACCGCCAGCACGAACAGCACGGCTCCCATGCCTAGCTCCTGCAACGCGCCGAGGTTCAACCGGGCGGAGAGGATTACGAAGAGAACGGATAGCAGGATGATCTGCAAATTCTCTTTGAACTCGATAACATGGCGCAGGTCTGCGCGTGATTGATTCGCCAACAGCATCCCCATGACCGTCACCGTGACGAGGCCACTTTCGGCCTGCAACAGGTTCGAAATCGTAAACATCGTTACGACGAGCGCCAGCGTCGTCGGTATTTGTAGCGAGTGCGGTACCCAAAAGCGGCTGAACAATTCGATGATGATGCGCGCCCCGACCCAACCCCCGACCCCACCGATTATCACCGTGAATATCAGGTTCCACGACACATGTAGAAATCCGCTATTGATCCCAGTCGCAAGGATTTCTTCG
>CAYSVE010000286.1:0-7392 GCA_964434365.1 uncultured Anaerolineaceae bacterium
CAATGAATCCTCAGCGGCTCGTGTTTTCCAAAGACTTTCGATAACCCACTTTAGGAAGGGTTCAAACTACGCGTATGTAGATGGCATCGGTCGGTGAAAATAAGACTCAAGCACGACGTATGCCATTGCAATTCCAATGTTGCGCCATCAAACTACAGTTAATTCCACAAAAAAACAGGCAGATCAATGGGGCAAACGAGACACCCGGTGCGAAACATACAACGACTCTTGCAAACGCAATCCATTTTTCTGCGCTACGGCTTCGATATGCTCGTACAACAGCAGGAAATCCGCAAACTGCAAAACCTCGTCGTTAACAGTCCGCCACTGGAAAACGGCCTTTCGGACGGGCAAAAAATCCGCATGATGCTAGAAGAACTCGGCCCCACATACATCAAACTTGGGCAGATAGCGGGCAGTCAGTACAGCGCTATGCCCAGAGAAATCTCGGAAGAACTTGAAAAACTGCAAAGCCACGCGGCCCCCTTCCCGTCCGACGAAGCCCGCGAAATCGTCGAGGAGGCAATTGGCAAACCCGTGGCAAAGGCTTTTGCATCATTCGGGGCCGATCCAATCGCTGCGGCATCGATCGCCCAGGTACACCGGGCGAGACTGGACGATAACACTGAAGTTGTGGTGAAGGTACAGCGCCCTGATATCAAGGAGGATATCGAGGCGGACCTGGAAATTATGCAGATAACAGCCCGCCTGTTGGAAAGTACACTTGGCAGCAATCGTGGGCTTATGGATATCGTGGAGGAGTTTCGCGTCAGCCTGCAGAGCGAACTCGAATTCCGCAACGAAGGACGCAATGCAGACCGCCTGCGCCGCAACCTCGAGCCTATTTACAAAGTCACCGTCCCGCACATCCACTGGGATATCGTCACGGATAAGGTTCTCACGATGGACTACGTCGAGGGTGTCAAGATCACCAACATCGCGGCCATCAAGGCGGCTGGCATCGACCCGAACGAGTTAGCCAGCCGCTTTACCCAGGCGATGTCCAAGCAAATCCTCATTGACGGTTTCTTTCATGGTGATCCGCACCCTGGCAACGTGATCGTTGACACCCGTGACAGCACCATTACCTTCCTGGACATAGGGATGGTGGGATACCTCGATGGGGAAAGCCGTATGGAGCTTGGCAACATGATGATGGCACTCCAACGGTCGGACACCCACGAACTGGTGCGAATTGCGATGCGACTGGGCGTTACATTTCGAACCGTAGACAAACGTTCACTGAGCCGCCAGCTCGACCATATCCTCAACCACTACCTATCCGCCTCCCTATCGCAAATGTCCTTCGCGGATATGATCTATGAGATAATGAATACCTTGTATGACTACGGCGTGCGGCTACGCCCAGAACTCACACTCGCGCTCAAAGCGCTGGTGCAAACACAGGAAATTGCGAGTACCTTGAACCCGCAACTGCAAATGATCGACATCGCCAACACGGTGAGTGACCAACTCTTTTGGGAACAGTTTAAGCCGTCGGTGGTGCAGGAGCGCCTCAACGAGACTACCGCCGAACTCCTACGATTGGCGCCTATAGCCTCCGACGCTGTGGAGCGCGTGTTGCGCGAGGCGAAATCTGGTAAGCTGACCATTCAAATCGACACCAGTGACCTGCAAGCACAACTCGCATCACTCTCCGAAAATAACAAACGCATCACTGTGGGGCTTACCATCGCGGGGATGACCGTCGGCTCTGCCATTGCGATGTCTGTCAACCCGGCTGAAGCATGGTCGTTCATCCCCATCCTTGGCGTCATTGGCTTCACGGTGTCCATCGGTGTCGGCGCGCTACTGGTGCTCAAACTCCTATGGGAGATATGGGGGCCTTAATCTAGGCGTGGTCACGCAATACTCACGTCAATCTGATACAAGACAAACAGTGATCTGTGAGACTAATAGTCGAGGTGAGACAAGGCAACCAAGGGAGCTAACAACGAGATGGCAACAAAGACACAAATTCAGACTCAGCTTGAAGAACGTATGCGCGAGTTCAAAACACAGATGGAGGACCTTACCCAAAGGCTAGAGCAGACTGGGGAGGAAGCGCGCAAGGAACTCCAAAAGTCTTTGGAGGAAGTAAAAGCCCACAACGAGCGCGCCGAACAGCAGTTGAGGGAATTAAAAGCGGCGAACGATGATGTGGTCGATACGGTTGTCAACGATATTACAACCTACTGGCAGGCATTTACCGGGTCGATCAACGAAGTATTCCTCAAACCTGACACGACCCCGGGCGCAAGCAGCACCGAGTCGGTTGACACCTCAGCATCGAAACCCGAAGATGAGTCGTCTCCCCCGACAACCTAAGTGTTATGCCCGATAAACATAGTGGGCGGGGCAGATTTGCGTCGTTCGAAGGGATGGCGATATCGGTTCTAGCGGATTGTCGCCTGCGCAACGGCAGCGACAATTTCGTCGGCACCCCGAAAAGTAAGCGTCCCTGGCCGCCACTCTGCAAGCCAAACAGCACCAACTGTATCTCCTGGGTCATACGCATTGTCATGGAGCTAGAATTCAGTTAGGCCCAACATTTTTGCGCGTGCAGTTAGCCGATGGTGGTAGGGATACGCAAACAGAAACGGGGCGGAGGCATACCCTCCGCCCTGCTGTGGTGTGTGGTGCGTCGATGAGTGTACCGGGGAAGGACATACTGAGCTAACCGAATTTCGTGCTGTTGGGGTTCTGCGTTACATTATCGAGGTGCCCCCCACTGCTGCGGGGTGTGCGCTTTGCCAACCGCCACACAAAGGATGTCATCCCATGCAACAGGTTAGCACCCACGATGCCCTGCCCGACCCGCGTAACGAACACGTTTTGGTCTACATCAACGGCGACTTAGTGCCCCGCGACGATGCCAAAATTTCCGTGTTCGATAGCGGTTACCTCATCGGCGACGGCGTGTGGGAGGGGCTTCGTTTGTACGATGGTGCGTTCGCGTTCCTCGAGGCGCACATGGACCGCTTATTCCAGGGGGCGGCGGCCATCGGCATGGCGATGCACATGACGCGCCAGGATTACATCGATGCGCTGTACCGGGTGGTAGAGGCCAACCACATGGAGACCGATGTTCACGCTCGGTTGATGGTTACGCGTGGCATCAAAAAAACCCCGTCGCAGGACCCGCGCCTGCTCATTTCGCCGCCGACGGTCGTCATCACTGCCGAGCACAAACGCGCTAACCCCGACGTTGCCGCGCAGGGCGTGCGCCTGTTTACGTCCACCGTGCGTCGAGGCTCGCCGGATTACCTCGACCCGCGCCTGAACTGCCACAGCAAGCTCCATGAAGTAATAGCCCTGGTGCAGGCCCTCAACGCCGGGGCCGACGAAGCGCTGATGCTTGATATTCACGGGTTTGTGGCGACCTGCAACGCAACCAACTTCTTCATCGTGCGCGGCGGCGAAGTGTGGACCTCTACCGGGCAGTACTGCATGAACGGCATCACACGGGGCAATGTCATCCGCGTGTGCCGCGAAAACGACATCCCCGTCTACGAGAAGAACTTCTCGCTTACCGACGTTTACGACGCCGATGAAGCCTTTCTTACGGGGTCGTTCGGCGGGTTAACGCCGGTTTCCGAAGTCGATGGCCGCAAAATTCGCGATTTCGCGGACCGCCCCATCACGCACCGCCTTACTGACCTGTACCGCGACCTCGTCGAGCGGGACATCCAACAGGCGAAGGCCGCCCGCGCCCGATGATGCTATCGGCGTGAATAATGGTACGAGGCGACGCGCGCTCTAGCCTGATCACTCGCTGCGGTGGGCTGCCTCTTGTTGGCCCAAAATTTCGCGCAGAAATTTGTCGCGGTTGGCGCCGCGCGCGATCTTGCCGCTGGATGTTTTCAGTAGCCACCTGGGACCGACTACCTGAACGTACCTGGCCGTCGCATCCGTCGATTGCGCAATGCGCATCCGAATCGCCTTGACGATTGCCTTGCGTTCGCCTTCGGCGTCGGTTTCGGCCTCCGCGATGGCTGCGAGGTCTTCGGTGCCAAGGGCCTCGTTCCACACACCGAAGGCCACCGTACGCCCTGGATGCACGCCGGGCACCTCGTTCATGATCGCTTCGATGTCCTGCGGATACAGGTTTTTGCCACCCACGATAATGAGATCCTTTTGTCGCCCGGTGATGTAAAGTTCCCCATCTGCGATGTAGCCCAGGTCACCGGTGTAGAACCACGCCCCTTCGAGCGCTCTGGTGGTTTCCTCCTCACGGTGGTAGTAGCCACTGAGCATACAGTCGCTCCGCAGCGCGATTTCACCCACATGCCGCTCGGGGATGGGCTGTCGGTCGGCGTCGACGATTCGAATCTTCGTGTTGGGGATCGGCTTTCCGCACGAGACCATCCGCAACGTTGGCGCGTCGGTCGCGTCTGCCGGTTGGGCGATGTGCCGCTCCAGCATTCTATCGCGGTCGATGATATCCACGGTGGGTGCTGCACCCGGTTGGCTTTGCGTCACCGCGAATGTGTTCTCCGCCATGGCGTAGCACGTTTGCAGAGCCGCCGGTGTAAGGCCACAATCCTCGTAAAACGCATAGAAGGCCTTGTGGCTGTCATCGCGCACCGGCTCCGAGCAGTTGATCGTCGCGCGCAAACTCGACAGGTTCAGTCCAGCCCGGGCGGGCGGGCGTACGCGCGTCGCCATGTAGTTGTAGGCGAAGTTCGGCAGCCAGCAGAGCGTGCCCTGGTACGCTTCCACCGCGCGGAACAGCAGCAGCGGGTCGCGCAACCAGTGGAACGGCGACATCAACACGAGGTGCACACCCTGCACGATGGGCATCGTAAACCCGGCGATCAACCCCATATCGTGGTATAGGGGCAGCCAACTCACGATTACATCGTCACGTGTGAGGCCAATGGCACGACTGTAGGCGGCAATCTGGTTTAGCACGGCCCCATGCGAGAGCATCACCCCTTTTTGCAGCCCCGTGCTGCCCGATGAGTGTTGCAAAAAGGCGATGTCGTTGTGCCGCAACGTCGTGTGGTCGATGTAGTTCGCAAGTTGGCCTTCTGGCTCCAGGTCGTTCACGTTGATAATCGCTGCCAGGGTGTCGATGCCGGTTAGCGTCTGCTTGAGCGCGGGTTGTATACCCGGGTATGTGACGACCGCCTTCACCGCAGACAACTCGACGAGTTCGCGCACGGTGCTGTAGTAGCGCTCCGCGTCGAGCTTCGGTGTGAGGAACGGCATAATCGACGGAATGGCCCCCAGCAATATCGCACCCCAGAAGGCGAACAACACATCTTCGCCGTGTTGCAAAACCAGCACCACCAGGTCGTGTGGTTGTACACCTGCCTTTTCTAGTGCACGCGCATACTGTGCTGCCGCATCGAAGCACTCGGCGTAAGTGAATTGTCGCGTGGTGTCGGGTTCGATAAGGGTGAGGGCCACGTCATCGCCCGAGGTTTTCGACAAATGGTGGGCGCAGTGCAGTAAATTCTCTGGCAGGTTATCCAGCCGAACGGGAACCTGAGTCGGTGAGGGCGTCGATAGCATGGGGTGGATGTCCTGTTTGGGCAGTTTCAGACAGGGCGATTATACTCAGCCGTGCGTCGAAGCGCGCGCAACACACTAGCCGGGCTTTTCATTTAGCCCGCCCTTAGCCCGCCCTGCTAAACCCACGCGTCGTCATCATGTCAAAAGACAAACACCCACCGTACACAACCTGCAATTTAGCCGTTGTGAACCCTTAAAACAGCAGGGGTACCCTCCTTACAATCTTCGGCGGGTTGCTGTGTAAGGGGCTATTTAAGCGTCGGGCGAAAAGAACTTTTGCAACTCTTGCATCACCTGTGCGACAATGTGAACGTATTTGTCAATTCAGCGGAATACGTATAGATGAAATATTTCGGCCTCATTTTACTGGGCCTAATTGTGGGTATCGTATCCATTACGGTTGTTCAGGCACAATCACAATCCGATGGCTTTTGCCCGATCGCCGTAGAAGAAGCGCTGAGCCAGGTGGACCAATCCTGTGGACGCCTGGGGCGCAACCGCGCTTGCTATGGCGAGCGCAACGTCCTCGCAGAATTTGTCGAGTCCGATGAACCGCCTACCTTCCAACAGCCCGCAGATATCGCTTCGTTGGGTGAGCTGCGGACGGTGAGTACGACCCCCTACGACCCTGTAACGAATGAAGTGGGCGTGGTGGTGATGAGCGTACAGGCCAACGTACCGAACACCCTACCCGGCCAGGGGGTTATTTACCTGCTCATCGGTGATGGCACCATCGCCAACGAGGCAGCACCCGCCGGTGACCTCCTCGACGCCCAGGTGACGACCAACGCCAACGTTCGCTCTGGGCCAGGGACGCAGTTCAACGTGTTGCGCTCCACCGACCCTGGTGCCGCCGTACAGGTCGATGCAACCAGCCTCGACGGTGAGTGGCTGCGCGAAAATGATGGCCTCAACTTCGGTTGGATCTTCCGTGATCTGGTCGATGGGCCATCGGCAGTCGCCGACCTCCCCGCCATCGAGCGCAACGCACCCAGTGCCTTCCAGGCGTTCACATTCCGTACTGGTGTTGGCCAACCGCAATGCGACCAGGCCCCCACCGCGCTGGTCGTGCAAACCCCCCGCAACAACGAAGTTACGCTCACGGTGAGCGGTACCGACCTCATCATCGGCTCCACCATCGTCTTCGACTTCGACGCCGATGGCAACCTACAGGCTTCCGTCCTCGATGGCACCATTACCCTGCCCAACGGGGAGCGCCTCGTTGCCGGGATGGCGTCTATGTTCGACCCTGCGACTATGTCCTGGGGGCCGGCCTTCCCGGCGGATGTTATGCGCTACGGTGTGTTGCCCGCCATCCCCGGCTCGCTGATGAACTACGATGTCGAAACACCCGATGACGCCGTGGTCGCGCTTATTGCGGAGTTGTACGCCGATGGTGAAATCTCCGCCGAAGACCTCGCACAGGTCGAGCAGTTGATCGCGGAAATCGAAGCTGCTGCGGGCGAAATCGTCGACCAACCGTCAACACCGCCATCGCAAAATAACACCACTGTGGTCGTCGTCAATGCCGATCAACAGATTGCCAACGACACCGCCAACCCCGGTGATTTCCAGTCGGACACGTCGAATTGGTGTGATGCTGGCAACGTGTGGGGACCGCGCCTGTGCAACAGCGGCGAAATCGGCCCGCCGGAGTGGGCCTACGAGGCGGGGTGGTGGTTCCAGCGCGTCTCTGAGGGGGATATTGCACCCGAGGATGTGCCCAGTGTCATCGGCGACCCGGAGCAATTCCCGTTCAGCATCGCCGTCACCAGCGATAGCTCCGGTGGTGGGGGCGGTTCCACACGTGTGGTCACACCGTCGGGGCGCGTGTATGTGATCGTGTTGACCGGGGCTAGCGGCGGTAACCCC
>CAYSVE010000287.1:0-7390 GCA_964434365.1 uncultured Anaerolineaceae bacterium
AGTGCGAACGGACTTCATCACGACGCCCGAGGTCATTTTCGCGCGGATGCGCGACTTACGTTCGGCTGCGCGGCTTTACAACAAAGTACGGGGCGTTCACACGGCTTTGCTTGGCGATACCGAAAATGCGCTGTGTAGTGCCGAGGATGTGGGGCGACACAACACTGTCGACAAAATCGCTGGGAAGGCATTGTGCCAACAAATCGACGCAAGCAATGCCATCCTCGTGACCATCGGGCGCATTAGCTCCGAGATGTGTGCATAGGCCAACCGCATGAACCTTCCCATCGTTGCTAGCCTGACAGCACCAACGAGCACGGCTGTCGAGCTGGCTGAGAAGTGGGGTATTTGCGTCGTTGGCTACGTACGGAACGAGAGCCTACGGGTGTACACACATCCGCACCGTTTAGGGCTTGGCTAATCAAACATCAATCAAACCGACGCTTATCCCAATCGAAACAGGGATATTTGCATCTTATTCCCCACTTATCCCAACCTTAATTGGGATACATGCTAGCTAAACGGTTCGGATTCCTTCGCGATGACGACACGCGCCGGGCGCAAGACGTTCCCCTTGCGGGTATAGCCAACCTGCTCGACAGAAATCACAGTATCGGGTTCGGTGCCGTGGGTCGGCACGGCGGCAACAGCTTCGTGTAAGGCAGGGTCGAACGGCTTTCCGTCCGCCTCGATAGGTTCTACACCGTAGTGGGTAAGGACCATCAATAGCGTGTTGTACGTTAGTTCGATTCCCTTGCGGAGTTCACTTAACTGTGGGTCGCCACCTCCGGCGTGCTTGAGTGCGCGCTCCATGTTGTCGGCAACGGGCAAAAGGCTCTCCAAGAGTTGGCTCACTTCTGCCTCGGCCTGTTGCTTTGCAGTGCGCTCAAGACGTTCGCGCAGCCCCTTCATTTCTTCGCTTAGTTGAACATACCGGGCGCGCCAATCGACTGCGGGGGTGGGCTTTTCCCCGCGTAGTGCTCGCAGAAAGCTATTGTCCTCTGCCATGACTTCCTCCCATGTTTGAGACCGAGCATCAATTTAGCACAGGTTTTGTCGAATCGGCATCAACGTTTCACTAGAATCGCAGATGAGCATTCCGCACAAATTCGTGATGGGTGTCACTGGGCAGTATGCACAATTACATTAAATCGTATGGGAACCTGCGTTAATTGAATTAAATTGATTAAGGAACACACCCATGAAGACCCTGATGCTGTGGCTCGTAACATCATATGTCGAGGAAAGTGGCAATCCAATCCTCCTCTTTGCCTCGATCTGGTTTGGCATTGCGTTGTTGCTGGGTTCCTGGGTAGGCGCGGTGTTCACGGGCCTCTGGATTATCAACATTATCGTGGAGCGGCACATAGCCTGTAATCTGTTCTGGTGTTAAGCCGTTCGCCTCGGTCGAGCCGCCCCTGGTATAATCGTCACAGGTTGTAAAGGGGCGGACCATGTACGCAATTGACAGCATCGACCCGGCGGAATTTCGCGAGGCAGTCCACAACAACAATCCGTACAAACCACTGTACGTGAAGTTCAAGCTCGTGTGGACGTGCAATCTTCGGTGTGTGATGTGCAACCACTGGCGCGACCGGCGCGCGGCACCGCTAAAAATCGAGCGGCTACGCCCGATAATCGATGAACTTGCGGCCTTGGGTTGCCGCAAAATTCATGTGAGCGGTGGCGAACCCACCCTGCACCCCGATCTTGACGACTTCATCGCCCATGCCACCCAAAACGGCATGCGCGTGACGATGACGACCAACGCCACACTCATCGACAAAGCGCGTGCACGCGCGCTCGCAGATGCAGGCTTGCATGGTGCGAACGTGTCTATCGACAGCCCCGAAAAACGCCTCCACGAGAAGATACGCGGCGTGAAGGGCAGCTACAAAACAACTGTGCGTGGCCTGGAATACCTCTCGCGGTACCTGCCGAGGGTGCGTATCAACACGGTCGTGACGCGTACAAACTATCAGAGTCTCGTTGATCTGCCGGACCTCGCCGCCGAACGCGGCGCCAGTAGCATCAACCTGATTCCAGTCGACATTCACACGCCAGATGTACGCCCACTCGCAGCCCGCCACCTCATCGACTACAACCGCAATGTCGCGCCCGTTATCGCTGAAAAAGCGCTGACCTACGGCCTCATCAAGCACAGACGGGCAGCATATCCCTTCGGCGTGACGCGCGAGGATATGCAGCGCAGCAAGAGGGCCGAATACGGCCAAACCTACTACAGCACGCATCGATGCTATGCCCCGTGGACACACGCTCTCATCGACCACGTTGGGCAGGTGATGATTTGCTGTATGTTGCGTGAAAACCCGATTCTTGGCGATTTGCGCGAGCAGACATTCACCGAGATTTGGACGGGCGAGGCGTTCCGCAAACTGCGTCAGCGTGCTAACCTCGCCGAACCGCTCTACCCGGCCTGTAACGGCTGCGACATGTTCATCCGCCGCAACAAACAACTCGATGCGATGGTTTAGCTCAGGTCAACAAACGCTTCGTCATCACCGTCGAAGTAACCATAGTCGTCATCCTCGAATTCAGCCGCCGCTGCCTGTTCGTCTTCGAAGGCCTGTTGTTCGTACTGCGCGCGGATGGCTTCCTCGTCGGTGGGTCGTTCCTCAGCTGGCTCGGATTCGGCGGCAGGGCTGTCGCTGCTGCTTCCAGCCTCACCATCACTACGACCGCCCCCACTGCTATAGAAACCGCCGCCACTATCGTAATCGTCATCGAATTGCCGCTGACCATAAGGACCTACCGGATGGCGCGCATTGTCGATCAACTCTTCGCAGATGTCGCACGTCCCATTGTGGTAAGTCTGTGGCGCGTGTTCGGCACACGCGTGGATGCCGCAATGCGAACAGGTGCTCGAACTCGCATTTGGGCAGCGGTGCTGAGCCACCAACCCCACAACAATCTCGCACCTCGGTACCCGTCTCGTCATGAATATTTGTCTACTTTCTGATAAATTCCCCCCGGAAAAAGGTGGCCTGGCGGTTTCGGCAGCGCGCTTAACACATGGCCTGCGCGCTGCCGGGCACACCGTCACCGCCTGTATCGTAGATCAAAGCGTCGAAGCGGGTCAAGTTGTTCACAACAAACCGCAAGATGTGATACGTGTCGGCAAACATCGCCGCGACGACGACACCTTCGCCGCGTGGTTCGACTGTATATGTGACCTACACACCGCACACCCATTCGACATCATCCACGCGTATTACGCAGTGAACGCCGGTTTCGTGGGCGTTTTTGCTGCGCGGTATCTGGGGGTACCGAACATCGTGAGTGTGCGGGGTAACGACCTCGACCGCAGCGTGTTTCACCCTGGCAAGCATGTGCTGTGGACCATCGCTCATGCCGACGCAATCACCGCTGTGACGAGCGACCTCGCACGTAAAGCCCGTGCTATTGCGATAGGGATACCGGTCAAGGTGATCTTCAACAGTGAAGACACCGAACGAATCCATCCCGGCGCATCCGATGAACGTATCACTGCGGACCTTTACACCGAGAGGGTGCCGCTTGTCGGGTTTGTGGGGGAGGCCCGACAAAAAAAGGGTATCGACCCGCTACTGCACGCGTGGCAACAGGTCATCACAGCGGTACCGGCGGCGCGGCTGCTGCTCATCGGTGATGTGCGAAAAGAGGCGAAGGCACTTCTCCATGAGTATGCTGATGACAGCATATGGGAAGTGCGTCCTATCCAGCATCACCTGATGCCAGCAGCATACAATCTGTTGGACGTTTTGGTGGTTCCATCCCTGCGTGATGGTTTACCCAATGTATTGTTAGAGGGGATGGCCTGTGGCTGTGACGTTGTAGGGTCGGCTGGGGGTGGCATGGTCGATGTGATCGCGCGCGGCGAGAACGGTCTCCTCGTGCCCAAAAACGACCCCGAAGCACTTGCTGCGGCCATCACCGAGCTACTGAACAACCCCGATCAACGTCAGAGGCTTGGGAGGGCCGCGCGCGATCACATCGTGCCGAACTTCACCCTACCACGAGAAGTCGAAGCGAATGTCACGCTATACGAGCAGCTTCTCGTAGACCGATAGTAGCTTCTGCTGTGCGCTGCCCCAGGTATAGTTCTCGTGGACGTGCGCTGCCCCCCTTGCGGCCATCGCATCACGTTGGGCGGGGTTGCCAAGGAGATGTAGCACCTTCGCGGCGAGGTCTTCGGGCGAGTCTGGTTCGAATAGGGCAATATGTTCCTCATCGCGCGCGAGTTCCCGTACAACTGGCAAATTGGAGGCCACAATGGGCTTCCCACAGGCCAAATACTCCAATACTTTGAGTGGGCAGCACCCTTGCACCACGTTACGATCGTTGTATGCAAGTGGCGCGACGCACAGGGTCGCCTGGGCGATGACCTCTGGAATCGTATCGTGTGGCACCGCCTCTTCGATGCGCACACAGTCCTCCACGCCGAGTTTTCGGCACACTTTGCGCAACCACTTTCGCTGACGCTTCCGCGACCGGCCAATGAGCCGGAGTTGCACGGGCTGGTTTTCGCGGATAAGTGGCACCGCACGCACAAGTGTTTCGAGGCCTTGCCAATCGGCAAAGGTGCCGATGTAAAGTAACGTGGGAGCATCTGTAGGTATAGCATCACGTGGCCGAAAACGTACCGGGTCGATGCCATTTGGGATGACGGTTATTTTTTCCGCATCGACGCCTTCGCTGCACAGGTAGGTTTTAGTCACTATTGAAACGACAATGATCGCGTCGGCGACAGCGAGTGTTTCGGCCTCGCGTTGGCGAAGCTTTTTGATGAGCGCGCTGTTGCGGAGCGCTGGGTAGTGGTACCTCAGTTCGACACTCGGCAGCCCGTTGATTTCGCACAGCAGTTTATATCCCTGCCGGTCCTTCTCACGCGCGAGAGGTAAGCCGGCCCACGCACCGCGCGTATGGGCAATCGCATAATTGGCACTCTGTATGTGTTGCCGCACAAACTCCCCGAACTGATCGGCTCGGCGAAGTAGATTGGTCTCCTCGCCCGATGACACGCGCAGCATTCGCGCGCCGTGGTACGTGTCGTCATCGGGCACGGCGTCATCCCCAGCGGTGATGAGTGTGACGCCGTAACCCGCGCTCACTAACCCCTTTGTAAACGCCGTAATGTGCGTACTGGCTCCTTTCGGGCTTGGAACCACATCGAACGCGGTGTAGAGAACCGGTGGCTTGGGCAACGCAAAATCACTTTCCGTACTACAATACCGGCAGGTGCATTGGCTGAATAATAGGAGTGCAACCAGTGGATTGCAAATTCTGTGGGGAGCCTGTCGCCGGGCAGTTTTGTACGAACTGCGGTCACTTCGTCGCTGACGATATTGAAAAGCGTATACGTGCCATTACCGTGGCGATCTCGCGGGGCAAGCCAGAGGGCAAAGCCAAGTTACGACAACTCCTGTCAAAAATGCCGGCGGATTACCAGGCCGCATTCAAGAACCGCATCCGAGAGGATGTGACCTATCTGCGGCAACGCCGCGAGCAAACGGCCAAGCCATCACCGGCCCCCCCAGTCGTTGAACGCAAACCGCCAGCCGCCCGCGAACCGCAGGCGCCCACACCGGCTCGGCTGCCGAAGCCAAAACCGGATGCCGCTGGCCCCGCAACACTCGCGCTGACGGTGGTGACAATCGACCAGGCACTCACCCCACCCGACGACCGCGGCGTAATCGAACTCAGCATCTATCCGTTTAAACAGGCAGCGCGCATGAATGCGAACAATCGGCGCGATGTCAAAGACCGCTATGGGCGTGTGTTACGCTTCAACGCTGCCCCGTTGGATATCGCTGCGGCGTTTGGTAGCGAGGAAATCGCCAAACTTCAGGAGCAAACGAACACCTCGAAAACCGTACAACGGGGCCTTAGCGTCATACAGTGGGGTCTCATCGTAACAGTGGGTGCGTTGATATTTGTGCCGTTGGTCAACGAAGTTGAGCCGAACTTTAATATCGTCGGCTTCGTAACGAGCCTCATCGTGCTTGTTATCATCTTCAAAAGCGTGCTGAACCGCCTCGTGATGCGCGTGCCTACCCTTGTGGGCGACCTACGGAACCGCCTAGACACAGCGGAGACTCTTATACGCGCGCTGTGTTACGATACCAAACGCATCACCGGCTACTTTGACCTATCTGCGAGCAACAAGGAGGAGACGCTAAACGATACGCGAACCACAGCTCGTGGCAAACCAGTATCGATTTACAAACACAACTGGTTGTCCTTCAAAACAAAGTTGTTAGACGGCAATGTGCTGCGGCTAAGCGTGGAGGAGAAGGTGAAAGAGCGCATGACACACTTCAAACGTGGCCGCATCAGCGGGAAGACCAAGCTCAAGCAAGGACGCTCCGCCTCCACGTATAAGCTCAGCCTACGCCTTGAGGTCGACACGCAACGATACACGATCCGCGAGAAGAATGTAGCCAGAGGGCCACTCACCGTGCTCGATGAAACGAAAAAGCCGGTCGAAATCCACACAACATTTCTGTTGAACGGCTATGAGCCGGGAAACCTTACCGCTGCAATCGCCTATATGCGGGGTTACCTGCAACGACGGTGATGCAACGAATCGTTGTCACCGGCACGCCGGGGTCGGGAAAAACGACCCTGGCGCGGCAACTTGCCCATCGCAGGAAACTGCCATACCACGAACTCGCTGCGCTGTACTGGGCAGACGACTGGCAGCCAAGCCCACCGGAGGAATTCGCAGCGCGCCTGCGAGAAATTTTGACAACTGACGCTTGGGTAGTCGATGGGCTTTACCGCAAAGACCTCACATGGGGCCATGCAGATACCGTCGTATGGTTAGATTACCCCCTCGTGGTTGTCTTCTGGCGGCTCCTTCGCAGGACGCTTCAGCGTGCACGCACTGGTGAAACCCTGTGGCAAACGAACAATCAGGAGACATGGCGTCGTGCCTTTCTTAGCACAGAATCCCCGCTGCTGGGGGCACTACGCGAGCATCAGCGCCGCAGGCGTAACTACGCACGCAAACTAAGCCAATATCCACACGTGAAGGTGTTCCGTTTGCGAAATCCAAATGAGGCGAAATACTTCCTGATGAACTCAGTATGAGCAAAGTTTGCAACCGACCAGCTTTTGCGCTATGCTCGTACAAAATATTAAAGAAAACGTTTTTATCATGGTCACAATACGCGATGTAGCCCAACGTGCCGGTGTCTCGATTTCCACCGTCTCGCACGTCATCAACGAAACCCGCTTCGTCAGCGACGCGACACAGGCACGCGTCCGTACCGCGATGCAAGAACTCAACTACAGGCCAAACCAGGTTGCCCGTAGCCTACGTAACCGCAAAACCAAAACCCTTGGCGAGCTGCTACCCGAAAGTACCAACCCATACTTCTCCACCATC
>CAYSVE010000288.1:0-7359 GCA_964434365.1 uncultured Anaerolineaceae bacterium
TGAACACCCACCGATCTACCGGCCCGCTCTGCGGGTCTCCCTCCCAGCCCGGCGGTGGGTCGAAGGGCACCCAACCGATACCCGCAAAGTGCACCTCCACCCAGGCGTGGGCATCATCGGCACGGACGGTGTAGTACCCCGTAAACGGGTTGAAATCGCCGGAGCCGTAGCCCACCACAAACCGCGCGGGGATGTCCAAAGACCGCAGCATCACCACCATCGAACTGACGTACATCTCGCACACGCCGCGCCGGTCGGCAAACAAAAAGTGGTCGACGGCATCGGCGTTACGTGGTAGCGGGGGCGGGAAGAAGTCATATTCGTAGCCCAGCAGGTGCTCTCGAATCGCGATCACTTTGTCGTAGTCCGTTTCCAACCCGGCGACGACCTCCTGCGCAAGGGCTTTTGTCCGGTCGGTCACGGTATTCGGCAGTTGCAGGTACCGCGCCAGAATCGGCAGCGGGTGGTCGCGGCCTGCCGCGCGCAATTGCTCCGGTGGGTAGTCCACCCGATGTGAGAGCACGGTGTAACTGGTGCCGGGTTGGACAGACCCACCCACCCGAACGCCGCCGGACATATCCAATGCGAGTTGGTTGGCCCCAAAGTGAATTTCGTAGGGTTGGCCACCCGTCCACACGATGTTCGGCATCGGCTCGACGATGTAAAACGATTGTGTGAACACACCCGCCGTGAAGCGCCTGTTGTCATCGACAATGAACTTCGTCGGGTTATACCACTCGCCTTCGATGTACGCTAGCGACGTGTCCGATTGTCGCCATGTGCGTCCATCATAGACATCGTACGCGTAGCCGCGCCAGTAGCTCCATGCTGGGCTGTTGACGTACATCAGCACACGGTCCGTGAGGCCGCCCCGGTACGCCAAATCGAGGTTCGACGCGAAGCCGTAGTAGTACTCGCTACTGTCGCGGTTCACCGTGCCCTCGATTTGCACGAGCGGCACCGCCGGGTTGATGATGGCCGACGAGGGTTGTGCTTCGATAGGTGCGCGCACCGTCACGGGGAGGAACAGCGGCCTGCCCGCAAAGTGCGGCGTGAGCAAAAACACCACCGGGAAGACGACACCCATCACCACCGAAAAGCGCCCACCCCACCGCAGGCCCGGCGCACGGGTCGCCTTTGTCGCACGCACCGTGACCGCGTTTTTCCGCTGCCCGTCGAGCGTGTCGGCGGTCCACAGGTAGGCCAGGCCCAGGCCGATGAACGCCAGCAAAAACCCGCCGAATAACATCGTGCGGCTGAGCGTCGCCGCGACGTACAGGTTCGCCAGCCCCAGCCCAAAGCCCGAGGCGAGGTTCATGCGGCTGTACAGTTCGAAGCTCACGACGGCCATCGCCAGCAACGCAAATCGCGCCTGTGGGTAGGGCATCCCGCCGAAAATGCCCACCATCAACCAGCCACACGTAGCATGGAAGGCGACGAAGATCGCGACTCGTATCGCTAATATTCGGCCTTTGGTCGCGGCACGGTAGGCATACCAGTGCCCCACCCACAACAGAACGACCGTCGCGGCTGTGATGAGCCACAGCCCGGTCACACTCGCGACCGACAGCGCAGCCGTGATCTGCGCGGCGGCGAGGAGCGCCCGCATCGTCATCGATGTCTCCGGCGAGCGGTCGAATTTAAACGGGGACGGAAATTTCATGCGCGTACCTCGGCCTGTGGGCGTATTGCGATTATTCTAACGCTACGGTACGACCTGCCACAATCCCGCAGATGCGGCCCTCACAGTTATCACAGAGGTGAGCCGGTTAGCCGCCGGCGGGCTAGGCACCATAATATCCCAGCGCATCGAGGAAGTCGCTCGCTTGTGCCTGCACGGCGGCGCGCTCCTCGTCGTCGAGGTGACGCAGGGCCAGCACCGCCGGGCCACTCCGCGGATTGCTCCGCAGGGCGTCCTCATTTTTGATCAGGAAGTTCCAGTACAAATAGTTGAACGGGCAGGCGTTCTCGCCGTGGCGCTTGGTGCGCGCGAAGGCACACCCCGTGCAGTAGTCGCTCATCTTGTTGATGTAATTCGCCGACGAGATGTAGGGCTTCGTGGCGATGATACCGCCGTCGGCGTTCAGGCCCATGCCCACGACGTTGGGCTGCATCACCCAATCGTAAGCGTCGATGTAAAACGACGTAAACCACGCCACAACGGCCTGCGGTTCGACCCCCGCCAGCGTGCAAAAGTTCGTGACGATCATCAGTCGCTCGATGTGATGCGTGTAGCCCGTGTCGTGGGCGCGCTGGGCCACATGCTTGATGCAGTTCATGGGCGTGTCGGCATCCCAGAACATCTGCGGCATCGGGCGCGTCGCGTTCCACGCGTTGTCGCTCAGCATGTCCGGCATCCGCCGCCAGTACTGCCAGTACATGAACTCTCGCCAGCCGATGACCTGCCGCACAAACCCCTCCACGCTGTTGATGGGGGCATCGCCCGCGCGATAGGCCGCGGCGGCCCGTTCTGCCACGTCGAGCGGGGTGAGCAGGCCGATGTTGAGGTACGGTGAGAGGATACTGTGCCAAAGCCGGTCGTGGTCGGCGCTCATCGCGTCTTCGTACGGGCCGAACTCGCGCAGCCGCTCGTCGATGAAGCGGTCGAGCGCAACCTGGGCGTCGGCGTGGTTCACCGCAAAGTCGAAGCCCTCGACGGAGCCGACGGCGTGCGCATACGCTACTACTTCATCCATCACTTGCTGTGTAATGCTGTCCGGCGCAAAGCCCGCGATTGCCGGTGGCTTCGCATCTTTGGGCAGCGGCTTGCGATTTTCTTTGTCGTAATTCCACTCGCCACCTGCGGGTTCATCGCCATCCATCAGCAAGTCGAAGTGCTTGCGCATCTTGCGGTAGAAGTGCTCCATCACGATGCTTTTGTCCGCCGGGGTGTCATCGGGGATAGGGTTGTACGTACCCACTAGAAATTGTGTATTGGGTAGCACGGTGCACTCGGCACCGACGACTGCGCCCAATGTTTCGTACTGGAACTGCCGCCCGCCGTATTCGCTGGCTGCCATCGTATACACGGCATCCGGCCTATAGTCGTCTGCGACCTGCTTCAGCCCAACGCTCAGCGTCTCCGCCTGGATGTAGTGCGCGTCGACCCGCCCACCCTGCAACTTTTTGACATAGTGGCGCATCGCACTCAGCAGCAGCACCAGTTTTTTGCGTTGGTAGGGCAACCGCGCGATGCGGCTCTGGCTTTCGACCAGCACCACACGCACTTCGTCGTGCTCCTGTTGCGCCTTGGCAATGGCCGGGTGAGTTTCGAGCAGTTGGTCGCCGGGTATCCACACAAGTGCCTTGGACATAGGTGCCTCATCATTGCAAAACAAAACCCGGAGGCGATGGTGCTGCCTCCGGGTCATAGTCTACGAGATGAGCCTAAGCGCGGGCTTAGGGGTTAATTATCCAAACGAACCCAGCGCCCATCATCGAATGGGTTGTCGCCGTCGGGGTCTAGTCGCCACACGCGCCCACCCGCACCGATGTAGTAGCGGTCGCTGTCGCGCTCATCCTGTATCGTCACCGTCAGGGTATCGGCATCGTTGCGCGCCCAGCCGATTTCGTCCTCCCAGTTGTCGTTATCGCCAGGGGGATTATCGTTTTCCCAAATGCCCTCGAATTCGTCCTGCGGGCGCTCGCGGTCATCGGGCGGGTCCTCGTCCACGTCACCATCCTCGACGCTCTCGTAGGTGTACTCACCGTCGTTGCGGCCATCGTACAGCACGATGACACGGTCGATACCGCGCGCAGTGATGTACACCATGTAGCCATCCTCGAAGCTCTGGTAACGACCGTTCGAGCTGCTGGCTTCACCATCGGAGCAGGCCCCGTTTGCCAGCGCATCATCGAAGAACCAGGTTCCACAGACGACAAGCTCCTCGTAATTGATCGGCACACCGCGTCGTACGATCTGGCTGCTGCGCGTCGCGACGACGTTGTATACGATTTGCGTGGCACCGGGGGCCTGCGGGAAGACAAACTGCTGCTGCCCACGTGGCGGCACTTCGATGGATTGCAAAATCACACCTTGCGCAGTCGAGATTTCGATGAGCGTCTGATCGCTTTCCGCGCTCCAGCTAATCGTGACCACGTCACCGGGGCGGGCTGTCCCCACACTCGCCTGCACGAAGTACACCTCGGGGAAGGCCGGGGTGCTGCTCACGAGTTCGGTGGGCGTATTGGTGGGCGTGTTCGTCGCGACGGGTGTGTTCGATGGCGTGAACGACGGTGTAATAGTGAAGGTTGGGGTGGTGCTTGGCGTCGCTGTGACTGTGTTCGTCGGTGTGGTGGTGTTGGTCGGTGTCGCGGTTGCGGTGGGCGTGTCGGTCGATGTCGGTGTGGGGGTGGGCGTCGGCGTGTTCGACGGTGTGAGCGTTGGCAACTCGGCAACGGTCGGCAATACGAGGGTTTCCTGCCTGCCGCCAAAGGCCCCACAACCGGTGATGGATACGAGTACACATGATAAAATCGCTGCGGTGAATAATCTCATGATCTTCTCTCCTGAAGTGCTGCGCCTATTGTATCGCATCTGGTGGATTGTCGTTGTTGGGGTAGTGTGTGGTGCCTGTGCGGCCCCCACCCCACCCCCTACGCCGACTGTGCCCGCACCGACGGTCACGCCGGGTATGTTGGCCTCTCCCATGCCGACGCGCGCGGCCCGTGCGGTGCTGCCGACGGCCACAGCCACCGAAACGCCCGTCCCCGCTGCGACGGTGCCTGCTCTGCCGTCGGCGCAGTTTACCCCCCGCCCTGCGACGCTCGTCAGCGTGGATGGCCCCTTCGGTGCCGTTGCGTCGTTGCGCGTTGGCGAATCGGCAGGGGGGCGGCCTATCGCGGCTCAGCGCATCGGCGATGGCCCGGTGGTGGTCTTGCTGGTGGGGGGCGTCCACGGTGGCTGGGAGGCCAACACCGTTCGCCTGATGAACGAACTCATCGACCATTTTCAGGCGCAACCCGGCGATTTGCTACCCGGGGTCTCGCTTGTCATCGTCCCGGCGATGAACCCGGACGGCGTCGCAGTCGGCAACTCACTCGAAGGACGTTTCAACGGCAATGGCGTGGACCTCAACCGAAATTGGGCGTGTGGCTGGCAGCCCGAGGCCGTTTGGCGCGAGGGGCCAGTCGACCCGGGTAGTGGCCCCATGAGCGAACCTGAAACGCGCGCCGTGGCGGCACTGGTGAATCGGCTGTCGCCCACGGTGGCGCTGTTTTATCACAGCGCGGCGAACGGCATCTTCGCCGGCGATTGTGCCAGGCGCACTGGCGAGTGGCGCAGCGGGCGGATGGTCGCGGCGTATGGCGAGGCCGCGAACTACCCCTACGCCGAGGCCTTCAGTGCGTACCCGGTCACGGGTACGGCGGCAAGCTGGGTCGATGGCCTGGGTATCGCCGCCGCCGATGTCGAACTGTCATCGGCCACCGAAACGCAGTTCGAGCGCAATTTGCGCGGCGTGATGGCGGTTCAATGTTGGGCGCTCGGCCCGAATGACCTGCCCGCCTGTAATTAACCCCTCCGCTTAGCCCGTTTGGCGCTTCCGCAGCAGGTACAGCACGCGCTCGCTTTCGGTAATATGCTGCCGGTGGATCACCTCGTAGAACAAATCGAAGGCCGCCTCGAAGGTCTCCTGGGTGTAGTGTGGGGCGCTGTCCTCTGCGCTGCCGAACAGCGTTTCCGCGCGTGGGTCACGGGTCGGTACAAATTCGATGATGAGCCACGGCCCCAGCGTCGCGAAGAACGCCGCAACATCGCGCAGGGGGATGTTCTCGCCGAGTACCAGGTGATGCCCCAGCGCGAGTGCCATCACGAGGTCGGCGTCGGCACGGGTTGCCATCGACATTCGCTCGGTGTTGGACCAACCCAAACCCGGACTCGGATTGGTGATGTCCATCAACAGGGGGAGCAGGTCGCGCTCATCCTCGGTTTTGGCACGCCGATACGCTGCATTGACCGCGCTCGGGTCGCCGTCCCATGCGACAACGTGTGCGCCGCGTTCTGTCACCAGCTTGGCGAAATCTCCGGCCCCGGCCCCAATCTCCCACACGACTTCGGGCCGCACGTCGGCGAGGAAGGTGCGTATGAGGCGTTGTTTTTCGGCATACGCAGCCGAGGAATAGGCGTCATCGTCGCGGAACTGTGTCCAATCGGTGGTGTCACCATCCCAGCGCATCTCTTGAATCGTGGTCGTCAGGTTGTCGATGAGGCCATCGATGGCTTGCCTGCGAATGTTTTGGCGCGCGAGGTCGGCGAGGCGGCGGGGTTGGGCGTCGGTCACCTGGCCGCTGCTGTTCAGGTGGATGTGCAGCAGTTGGCCGGGCCGAAGCCATGTTTGGCGGGGCAACAGTTTGGCAGCGAGTTCCAGTGGCACCCCATTGATGTACACCCGCATGAGTTGGCCCAGGCTCACATCGACGAACGACATGAGCGCGAGCGGGGCCAAAAACTGCTGGCAGAACTGCTCGTAGCCGCTCCACGGGTCGCCGCTGGTGTAGCTATCGAACGCCAGCGTATCGATGAGCATGGGTCGCCCCTCGGCAAACTGCACATCGTAGGCGCGGGCCTCACGCAGCGTCATACCGTGGTTGAGTGCCCGCCGCTGAATTTCCAGGAGTAGCAGGGCGGCCTCCTTGTACATGCTGAAGGCCCACTCGTAGGGGTAGCTGATGAACGGCACCTGCGCTGGTTTGAGGATGCGGTACGCCTCGCGGGTTCGGATGAGCGTTTCGTCGTCTACTTCCTCATGACCAATCATCAACGCATCGGCGACCAGGCTATCGTATAGCCCGGTTTCCAGCAGTTGGTGGTATTGCGACGCATAACTCGCGTTCACCTGTCGGTAGATCGCCCCTCGCCGCGAAAACACCAGCCCGGCGGGGTCTCGGAAAGTACCGGATGTGCTCATGGCCGCTCATCTCCCTCATTCGTGCGCGGTTCTGTCTGGTTTGGTCGATTGTAGGCCGCGCCCGCGCGCAACGAAAGGCAAAAAACACATCACCCGCGCACACAAGCGGGTGATGGTTCCTCATGGATGAGGTCCGGTCTCCGTGGGGGGAGGAGGGGCCGGAAATTGTAGGGGAAGGGAAAGTTGACCTTGGGGGAGTTACCAACTTACCTTCTTGCGAAAAGTATAACACGTGTCAGATGAGCAGTGGCTATAAATATCCTACGCCCCCCCTACGGTGCAATTAGCGATTTGTGAGGATTGCGCTATCATTGATATATAAGGCCATGCCACCAAGGAGAACCAACGATGCATTCCGTTCGCCCTTTGCATCTAGTGATGACATGTGTAGCCCTCTTGTTGATGATGGTGCCGGCGCTACACGCCGCCGAAATCGATAGACTCAGTTTTG
>CAYSVE010000289.1:0-7358 GCA_964434365.1 uncultured Anaerolineaceae bacterium
AAGACAGAGCGGCGGCTCCTCTGCACACTCACAGCGCCGATAATACGCTTATCTTCGATGAGAGGTACCGCTAACGTCGAGGCGTAAACGCCCAGCGTCGGGGTATTCTCGGTTTCCTTTAGGTCGGCGTAGGTACCGCTCATATAAACACTACCGGTTTCTAGCACTTGGTGCACGCTATGGCTCACAACCGCCGTGAGACGCTTGCGTGGTACCGTGGGGTCGCCGTCGCGGTCACAGTCGATAACGAAGTATTCGCTTTCCCCCGTCTGCTGAATAAGCTGGACGGTATCGGCCTGGGTGACGCGTAGCGCGGCCTCCAACACATTGCTGATAATCTCATCGGAGTTGCGGGCGCTGGAAATGTTCTGGGCGATATTTTCGATGAGCGACAGTTGCTCTAACCGCTGGACGAGCGCAACGCGTGTGGCGCTGTACAACTGCGCGTTCTGGATTTGCGCAGCAACCAGGTTCGCAGCCGTTTCGATGAACTGCCACTGGCGGCTGCTGAACAACCGCTCCATATGGCTACCCAGCATCACAAGGCCCAATAACTCATCGTTGACGGCAAGGGGCACAAGCGCGAGCGTCTGCTCTCCCTTGGCATCCATCAGGGCCTGCAACGTGTCCGAAATCTGGTCCTGGTCACGCTGAAGAGCGATCGGCTTCGGGATTTTCTGCCGTGCCAGGCTCTCGATTTCGGGGTAGTCGGCCACGAGATAGCTACGTAGCGGTTTGCTCTCGGTCGTGCCCAGCACTTCCAAGCTCTCGGCCCCGTCTTCGCCATGACGAATAATGACGAGCATCACACTCGTCATGTCGAACATCTGCTTGAGCGTGATGACGACCTCGTTCGCAACCTCCTCGGGACGCAGGCTGGAAAGCGATGTGCGCGAGAGGTGAACAAGTTGCGCCATCTCCGAGGCGTACAACTCCAATGCCTGGAGGAGATCGGCATTTTCCAGCGCAATCGTCATCTGGTTCGCCAGGATGCGAAGTAGGTCGAGTTGATGCGGCTCGTGGTTGTACGGTTTATCGTAGAAGACAACCAATTGCCCCATCACGATGGTGCCGGTTAACAAGGGCGTCGTGACGTAAGCGTTATACTCGCCAACCTGTGCCAGTTCGTAAAGGGGGTCGCCTTGTTGCACATGGCTCACGGCGAGGGTATCCGTCTGTTCATAGAACAGCGACGGCGTCGCATGTTGCAGTGCAGCCTGGTGCTCTGGCGTTAGGCCTAGCGCATACGCGAGTTGCAACGTTTTCGTCTGGCGGTCTAGCAACAGCAGGGCGCTACGATCGGCCTCTGCAACAGTGACCGCCGTCCGCCCGATGGCCTCGATGGCGTCATCGCCGTTGAGGTTGAGGAGGAGCGACTGTATCGCCTCGTTGATGAGTGCAAGGTGGCTGACAAACTGCTGTGTACGACCGAACATACCTGCGCTGTAGACCTCATAAACCGAGTGCTGTGCTATCTGATGTAGGCGTTGCTCGTCTGCCGGCGTGTAACCGTTGTCGTTCCGGTCATCTAACAGGCCTATCATCCCGATTACATTTTTGCCTGCGATCAGCGGTACACCGAGAAGCGCATTGCCGCGCCGCCCCGGGAGCGCCAAATATTGTATTTGGCTTGCCTCGGCAGGGGGGACGTTAAGCCCGATTGCATGCCGGATGACGTACGCCTCGATGCTGTTCACAGGCATCTTTATTGTATGCCGAGACGACTCCTTGTCATACTGCAAGAAGTAATCGAGGGTGTCGCTATGGGGTTGATAGGTCACGAGGAAGAGGATTTGGGCGTCCAGATTATCGCTGATTTTATCGAAGATACCTTCGACGACTGCTTCCAACCCTCGTTCAGCTTCGCCCATAGTCGTATCCCTTTGCGCCTCCTCCGTGGTCGGCACCTTACTTGGACCCCGAAACGTTCCGCTGAAGGCAAACAGGCCGAGCGCCCAAAGGATGCCAGTTCCAGCGAAGTAGCCGACATAATCTACCAACCCAATCATCGTGGTCAACCAGGCCTCGGCACTTACAAGGTGCATGTAAGCGGCAGGCGACGCGCCGACACTTATACACATCAAGTGTATTACAGAAATATCGCCTGGTGTGCCCAAGGTTGACACCAGCACCCACACAATGATAGTTAATGGGCACACGATAAGGCCTAACGACATCAGCCGTAGTTGTATACCGTGTGTGGGGCGATGCGTTGCCCCACAAACACACGATTGTGTGGTGTGTTGTTGCCACCGTGTTGGCTGACTATTGCGCTTTCCCGCAATCATATTTGGCTCATTATTTATTGGCTACAGCGAAACACTCGGCATCCAATACTTTAACAACATTTCTTTTATTTTCGAAGGGTCGTTCTGTTCGCACAAACTGTTGTTTACACAATATTTCGAGTTAGGAATTCATTTTTTTATCAAAATTATTACAGTCGCACGATGGGTCAGTAGGGGGGTTATTTTTACCCATGTTGCATCTTTGCGCATTTTGTATTACAGTATACGAGCGAGTAACCTGCAAAGTGACGGTAATATTCGTATATACCTTAGTACGGTTCCCGCGAATCAGACTTTCAGCGGCTTTCGCACGTAGCTAGGAGGACTGCACGTGGCTACGCCTCATACTATCACAACCTTATCGCACAATGAATTTCATAACAAAATTCAAAGTGCGCGTGTCCTACTTTTTTACCCATGGACAACCTATCGTACGGCATTTCTGTCATACTTGGTCGAAGCCCCCGATTTCGAAACGCTCTACTACCGCATCAACGGGGACGAGGAAACGATCCGCGATTGGCTAAGCGGGATGTTAGCCGAGTTCGATGCACTGCTGGGTGGTTTCGGTAGCCAAACCGCACAAGCGCTCGAACAGGATGACCCTATCCAATGGGCCGGTGCACTCGCGAGCGATTTGCGAAACAGCATGGCCGAACGCGACCAAACGTTTCTGCTGTTCATCGATGAGGCAGACCGCGTACCGCAAGACCGTACGCTGCGGGCATTCATCGGGGAACTTGTGAGTAACCTGCCCGATGGGATGCGCCTCGCTGTGTCATCGCGATTGCTGACCTACCGCCCCTGGTACGACTTCGTGGCCAATGGCGAGGCAGTTGTTTTTGGCACCGAGCGGCGCGAAGACGATGGCATGTACACGGTCGAAGAGGACCCGAAGCCAGCCCTCGAAATTTATGCGCTGGGCAGGGGCTATGCGCTGGTCAACGGTAGGCGTATCGCGAATTGGGACGGGGCACTACCGAGAAATCTCTTCTTCTACCTTGTCGATAATCCACTTGTTACGCGCGACCAGATATTCGAAACCTTCTGGCCTAAACTCACGACAAAGGAAGCCACGAACGTCTTCCACGTGACCAAGCGAAAAATTAGTGAGCGCATTACAATCCAAGTCGAAGAAGAATACCGGGCAAAAAGCTACGAACTCACGCAGTATAGCGGTGGCTTCTACATGCCCAGTACCAAGGTTATTCGGCACTACGACGTGCGCGCCTTCCAGGATGCGCTGGATTCATCGTTGCAGGCGAATAGTGACGACGAAGAAATCGACTATTTGAACCGCGCGATCGACCTGTACCGCGGCCCGTTTTTGCAGGACAAGGAAATGCCGTGGATGCAAGAACGTCGCGTCGAACTGCGCCAGAAGTACGCACAGGCGCTCATTAGCATGGGCCGCCTAAAGCAACGCAATGAATTGCTGGACGATGCACTGGGCTTTTACATCCGTGCGCTCAAGGAAACACCCGAGCGCGAGGACATCCACCGCGAGGTGATGATGATTTACGAAGACCAGAACCGACGCCAGGATGCAATTTCACAATATCAACAACTCGAGCGCATTTTGGATACGAACTATCAAATTCGCCCGTCGCGCGAGAGCCGCGAATTGTACGAGCTAATCACGAGTTAGGTCCCGAGTAGAATTGGGGTGGTGCAAAGCCACGCCACGGCGTGAGCGCGCGGTCCTCGCATATAGCACTTTCGCTATAATTCACCGTGAGGACCTGGCTGCGCTGCCGGGGGGTTAACCGCTCTGTGGCGAAAAGCGGCACCAACACCGTGATGAAACTTCCTTCGCGCTCCCAATACAATATAAACGGCAGCGGGTCTAAATAAGTGTAGACGGAACTGGCCCAAGCACAGTCTGGTTGGCCCAAGGCATTAATCAATACACCGACCGACTCGGTTACACCATCCAGGTTTAAGCCACGAACCTTCCCGTCGGTGTAAGTAACTACACCGCCGACTGCACCCGCATCGTCTATCGCTGTGAAGTGTATTTGCGAGCCACTTGCAACCATACGGTGCAGGCCACCAACGTTCGCCTCCAATACCCCTTGCACCGCCTCGAACGACGTAACACCCGGGGTGATACCTGCCCAACAGGGCAACTCACATATATCAACCCCACCGACCACAAGTACCCCAGGGGGATGCATCACACGGCTGAGGAGTACCACACTGCATGTGATCCACAGCACACTGCCCAACACAATCCCTAGGAAGTTCGTCACACGGCGCATCGCCCGACTATAGCACCGCATCCACCAGGGGCGCTATAATGGCCCTATGACGACTGAACCCCAATTCGTAGACGATTCACCAGAAACGCCCCTCCCACAAAGCAGTCGCATCGCGGCAGACCACATGGGACTCCTGGTTGCCGGGGGTGTACTCGCCGCGTTTGGGTGGGCGGGCGTGTATTTCATCGTGATGTTCACCTTACCGCGCCCCGGCCCCCGCTGGCTGTTTTTCGTGATGCTGCACATGGCTATCACCGGGACGGTGTTGCCGATTGTGCGGTACACCAACGTACGCCTCACGCGGTTAAACCGCCCCCTGCCCGGCAGCGGCATCCTTATTCGGCAGGCGACATGGGTTGGCTTGTTCGTTGTGACGTGTGCCTGGCTACAAATTACGCGCATTCTCAACGGGCCAATTGCTTTTCTGCTGGCGGTTGGCTTTGCGGGGCTAGAGGGCTTCCTGCGCTATCGCGAGGTGCAAGATGAATTATAACCGATTGCGAGAGCTGCCCGCCGTCGACCGACTGCTATCCGACGATCTCATCGATACGTATGGCCGAACGTCGACCGTAGATGCGATACGCAACATCCTCGATGACACCCGTCGTAAACTGCTCGCCGGGGAAGATGCCCCTACGGACACCGAAACCCTGCTCGCGCTCGCCACGCAGCACCTACAGCAGGCCGCCCAGCCCTCGCTGAGGCGCGTCATCAATGCCACTGGTGTCATTATCCACACCAACCTGGGACGTGCCCCACTCTCCGAGGCGGCTATGCAAGCCGTCTCAGAAATCGGCGGCGGTTACTCCACCCTGGAATTCGACATCGACGAAGGGAGGCGTGGTAAGCGCAACGCGCATGTCGAGGGGTTACTGTGCGCTGTCGCGGGTGCCGAGGCGGCATTGGTCGTCAACAACTGCGCGAGCGCGCTGGTGCTTGTGCTAAGCGCATTGGCACAGGGCCGCGAAGCGATCCTTTCGCGCGGGCAATCGGTGGAAATCGGTGGCGGCTTCCGTATACCCGAAATCATGGTGCAAAGCGGCGTACGCCTCGTCGAGGTGGGCACGACCAACCGCACCCGCATCGCCGATTACACCCGTGCCGTCAGCGAGGAAACCGCGTTGTTCCTGCGCGTGCACTCATCGAACTTCCAGCAAATCGGCTTCGTGGAAAGCGCGTCCGTCAACGAATTGGCCGAGGCTGCACAAGCGAACGGGTTGTTATTCGTCGATGACATCGGCAGCGGTGCTTTGCTCGATACCACGCCGTTCGGCCTTTCGCCGGAGCCGACCGTCGGTGAGAGCATCGCCGCAGGTGTCGACCTGGTGTTGTTCAGCGGTGACAAGCTACTCGGCGGGCCACAGGCCGGGATCATCGTTGGCAAGGTCGACGCCATCGACCGGCTGAAGACGCATCCGCTGGCGCGCGCCCTCCGTGCCGACAAGCTTTGTCTCGCAGCGCTTGGCGCGACGCTCGAACACTATCGCCGAAACGAAGTGATGGAAAAAGTACCGGTGTGGTGGATGATCGACCGGAAGCTGTGCGATTTGGGCCGCACCGCCAAAACATGGCAAAAACAACTCCCACACGCGAGCATCCAAAAGGGTGTATCGACAGTGGGTGGGGGGAGCTTGCCGGGGTCTACGCTGCCGACGGTGCTGCTTGCACTCGATGTGCCGCACCCTGATGCGCTGTCCAAGCGCCTGCGCGAGCATGACATCATCGCGCGCATTGCCGCCGGACGCGTTTTGCTGGACCCGCGCACGGTGTTTCCATCGCAGGAGGCCCGCCTGCTGGAGGTGTTACATACGACCCTCGGTGAGCACGATTCAGCCTAGCCACATCGCACAGTGATTGCGTTCAGCGCGCACATCGTGTAGCGGCGGGGCTATGCCTCGCCCCAAATTAGACGCATCTCACGAAGGAGACCGACAGATATGAAGCAAGACATCGACCGCCTGATGGCCGAGCGCAACCTCGATGCATTGGTCGTCGCCACAGACGAAACCTACGACGCCGTGCGCGACTACCTCTCCAACGGCGCACGCGTGACCGGTGGCTACATCGTCAAAAAGCAGGGTGCGCCCGCAAAGATGTTCGTCAATGGTATGGAGGTGGAGGAAGCAAAGGAAAGCGGCCTGGAAGTCCTCACTTACACCGACATCAACTACCACGAAAGCATCGAAAAACACAAAGATGACCCTGCCGCACTGCAAGCGGCCTTCTGGACAGCACTGCTGACTGCCGCCGATGTCCAAAGTGGGCGTGTGGGCCTGTACGGCAGCGGCGAACTGCAAACCTATGTGGAGCTACTGCGCATTCTGGCCGAGCGGCTCGACGGCTACGAAATCGTCGGTGAGTTGGGTACGACGCTGTTCGACGAGGCGATGGTCACCAAAGACCCCGCCGAAATCGAGCGTCTCAAGTCGGTGGCGGCCCGCACAAGCGAAGTCATCGCGCTGACGTGGGACTTCATTGCGTCGCACAAAGCAGATGGCGAGGCCGTCGTCGATAGCGGTGGCAACCCACTTACCATCGGTGATGTGAAGCGCTTCATCCGCCGCGAGTTGCTGGACCGCGACCTCGAAGACACGGGGATGATCTTTGCGCAAGGACGCGACGGTGGCTTTCCGCACAGCCGAGGACAGGAAAGCATGCCGCTCGTGCAAGGGCAGGCTATCGTGTTCGACCTGTTCCCGCGCGAGTTCGGCGGTGGGTATCACCACGACATGACCCGTACGTGGAGCATCGGCTACGCCACCGACGAAGTGCAGGCCGTTTACGAACCCGAGCGCACAGCATTAGACAT